>CAZDVF010000297.1:0-3966 GCA_964508725.1 uncultured bacterium
AGAAGCAGGCGTACCGGAAGCACGTGACCTGGTTGCGCACTGGCGGGGCAAGTCCTGCGAACAGCTGCAAGGGCTGGATGGTCTAAACGTGAATCTGGGTCTCTTGCGTCGCTACCTTGAGAACGATACGCCTGTGTCATTCCAAGGGTCGCCGAGTCTAGTCCACAATGACCTGTGGGCACTGCATATTCTAGTTGACACTTGTTCGGGAGGGGTGAGTGGGGTCATTGATTGGGGCGACGCTGTTATTGGTGACCCCGCGATAGATTTTGCCTGCCTGTACACCTGGTATGGGGAGAGTTGGCTGGAAAACGTTCTGGCGCATTACACTGGCAAGTTGGACGCGGAGGTGATTTCCCGGTCACGCTATCTGGCGGCGTGCGTGGCCATTCATTGCATCACGCTTGGTCGAGACCTGGGACGGGTCCAATGGGTTGAGGCTGGATGTGCGGCTTTGCAATTGGTCCTCGACATCAGAAGCAAGGTGGCTTGATCATTATTTCTCATCCTTTCAACAGGCTGAAATGATTGATCTTCAAACCACTAGCTCAGCTAGTGGTTCTCGATCCTAAACTGGAGGGCAGATACCTGCCTATCGTTTACTTGTCCGGAAAAGAATGGCGGCTATCAAAAGTTTGCTGACTGTCCTGCCTGTACCATTTCGTTCTTTCATTTCAATCTTGCTTCGGACGTCCACCGGCGTCCTCGATGCATTTCACTCAGTGTGGTATTTGTAGCTTCACAATTTGGGTATAATCCAACAACAGGAGACATGTATGACTGATGATCGGAAACACATCCTTGTACGCGCATCTGTGGTTCTCATTCTTATTCTGTGTTGTGTTACATTCCTCATGGCGGCCCAGCAAGGCGGCGCAGCGCAGCGCGCGCCCGGTTTTTTTGATTTCTGGCTGCGTCCCCGCGTGTGGATGAGCTTGCTGTTCAGTTTGATTGGTCTGGGCTTGCTGATCAGAGGGTGGGTCACGCGCAACCTGCGTTTCGCCTTCTTGTTCCTTATCGCTTTTACGTTCGGTTTTTTGTGGATTCTACCCCTTGGCTCCTTTGCCAGGGGACTGGGCATACATCCCAGCCCCATGTGCATTGTGGAAAAACCGTTCCTTTTTGTCCAGAACGGACGGGCGATTCCTGTCATGTTTTTATCCCTTTTCGCATCCATTGCCATTCTGACGCTGATCGGGGCGAAGCTCTTCTGCGGCTGGGTCTGTCCTGTGGGCGCGCTGCAGGAGATCATGCACCGCATCCCCGCGCCGAAGATCAAGCTTCCGTTTCGCATGACCAACACTGTCCGAATCACTGTTTTTATCCTCTTCCTCGTGGTCCTGTTTGCTGCGGGCTTCAGCTTCTACCCCTATCTTAATCCGTTCGAATTCTTCCACTTCGGATTCGGGGCTGTGGCTATCCTTATTCTTGCTGTGGTGCTGGCTGCAGCTGTCTTTATCTTCAGGCCTTTTTGTTACACGTTGTGTCCTCTGGGTCTGTTAACATGGATTATCGAGCAGGTGAGTCTGACGCGCGTCCGCTTCGATAAAGAAAAGTGTAACGACTGTCAGGTGTGTGTGAACAAGAGCCCGTGTCCCACGGTTTCTGCGATTCTCGCAGGCAAACGCATCCGCCCTGATTGTCATCCCTGCGGCCGGTGCATTGAGTTGTGCAAGGAGGGTGCACTCAAATTCCGTAAATAGATCCGCGGTATTCTGCAGATCCTCTCATCGTAAACGCGATGATGTGCATGTTGCTGATATGAAAGGAGAAACCCATGGCTGAGAAGAAGTCCCCATCGTGGGAAGATAAATTTGAAAAGAAAATGAACAAGCTGGAAAAGCGTCTCGATGAGATGGGCAACCGGCTGGAGGATAAAGGCGAAGCGTTTGGCAAACAGATGGAAGATAAAGCCAAACATTGGAGCGATGAGGTTTGTCACAGGAACGCGTGCGGGCACAGTTTGTTCTGGGGAATTGTTCTGATCGTAATCGGTTTCTTGTGGCTGGGGAGGAATCTCGACTGGTTCATGTATGACATTCCCTGGGTTCCTGTGATTTTTATCGCTCTGGGCATCTATTTTATTTTAAGAAATCACGAGTATCGCAACACGTCGAAAGACAAAGAGGAAACCTGACAGGATCAAGCCTGGGAGGCGTATCATGGAGGAGCAAGAAGTCGAAGTCGCGGTCGTCGAAGATTATTTTTCTCACGTGGGCGTGGTAGCTATCAAGGTGACATCGGGATCCATCGCTGTGGGTGACGTGCTTCATTTCAAGGGGCACACCACGGATTTGATTCAGGAAATCAGCTCGATGGAGATTGATCGTTTGCCTGTCAAGAGCGCCCGATCGGGTGATTCTGTGGGAATTAAAGTCAATGACCGCGTTCGAACGCACGATCGGGTTTTCAAGATCGTACCAGAGGAGTAATCCTGCGATTGGCGACAAAACGGATCCTTCTGGTCAATCCGTGGATTGTCGATTTTGCGGCGCACGATTTCTGGATGAAACCGGTGGGCCTGCTCATGATCGGCAGGTTGCTGAAACAGGCCGGATACCAGGTCGAATTACTCGATTGCCTCGATCGTTTTCATCCACTGATCCAATCAGGATTCTCCGGCCTGCTCCCTCAATATCGTTCCAATGGAACTGGAAAGTTCCTCAAGCAATCTGTTGAGAAACCGGACGTCGTTGGATTCGTCCCCCGCAGGTTCAGCAGGTACGGTCTTCCGATCACTGTGGTCGAGCAGATTCTGTCGCAGTGCTCGCCTCCTGACTCAATTTTTGTCACATCGCACATGACCTATTGGTACCCAGGCGTGATGGAGATGATCGCTATGTTGCGCAAGATGTTCCGGGCTGTTCCCATTGTTTTGGGTGGAATCTACGCTTCACTCTGTCCGGATCACGCCCGGTCTGTCAGCGGCGCCGATGTCGTTATGCCCGGTGCGGATGCTGTCGCCGCAGTCCGGATGGCCGACGACATCACGGGCTGGGGGTCTGATCCCCCAGAAACAGATGATCACGACATCCCGCTGCCATTGTACGCGTTGTATCCCTTTCTCGGTTCGGCTGCGCTCCTGACATCGCAGGGATGCCCCTACCGTTGTCCCTTTTGCGCTTCGCATCTTTTGACGCCTCGCCCTGCGCGAATCCGTCCCAATAAAATTGTGGATTTCATTGCGGCGCTCCACGATGGACGCGGTGTGACGGAATTCGCTTTTTTTGATGATGCGCTGTTTAACAGCAAATCGGATCACATTATCCCGCTCCTCAGCGCAATGAGTGACAGGCATCTGCCTGTTCACTTTCACGCGCCCAACGGCATTCAACCCCGTGAGGTGGATGAAGAGACGGCGCGTCTTATGCATCGGGCAGGATTTAGAACCGTCCGTCTTAGTTATGAATCGGCGAGTCCCGAACGGCAGCGCGCCATGGGGTTGAAGGTGTCGAACGAAGACCTGGTACAAGCCGTCCGACATCTGTTTGATGCCGGATTTGAACCGCGGCAGATCGGCGCTTACGTGCTGGCAGGCCTTCCGGGGCAGGAGGCGGGAGAAGTCGTCCAGAGCCTGCGTGCGGTTCTGGATCTGGGAATCAAGGCCAGCCTGGCGTCCTTTTCGCCGATCCCAGGAACGGGCAGCTGGCAGGCGGCTGTGGATGCCGGCATCCTGAATGCGGACAGCGATCCGCTGTTGACGAACAACACGGTTTTCACCTACATCGGCGGGTCGATTCCGCCCGATCTTTTCACGACGCTGACCACGTTGTCGTCCAATGCATCGCGTTTGATCGATGAAGGCAAACACCCGTTCGACGACACCGAATTTGCCGAAACTTTTCAGAGACTGGAGAAAATTGTCTGAATTGATACAGCCCCAGCAACCGGGCTGTTCCATTTCGTGATACAGGGAGGAGTATGGACGCAATCCCGTTTTTGAGCGAACATCATATCCTCATGTTT
>CAZDVF010000298.1:0-2356 GCA_964508725.1 uncultured bacterium
CACAACTGCCAGACGGACGTTAACGTTTGGATCGCTGTTCAGTTTGTCGATCAGGCCTGTGATGAGCGACGCATCCGGTTTCTCAACATGGGTGCTGAAGCTGACGCCGCGAAGACGCTGGCTGGAGGACGACTGATCCATCAGAGCCAGCGAGACCATTTGACGCATTTGCCCGACCTCCTGGCGCATGGCTGCCAGTTCCCCGTTTTCTCTGATACCGCTTGTGACGCCCAATCCTGCAACCAGGCCGATGATCAGACATGCCGCAGAGAATGCGAACTGAATGGCCGGTTGTTTCGGCCACCATCGGTTCAGCCACTCTGTCAGCGTCCATTTCGAGCGGACTGGGCTTTCGTTCTTCCGGGTTGTTTCATTGTCCAGCATGGCCTGAAAGCGTTCCCGCAGGGCCGGGCTGGGTTCCTCCTGCGGCAGCCGATCCATGGCTTGAAGGGCGGCCTGAAGCTGTTCGGCCTCACTGCGGCAAGCCGAACATTGGGCGATGTGGTCGCGCGCTGTCTTTTCGACTGCGGAATCCATGCGGCCTTCAACAAAATCCATCATCTGTTTTTGCATGTCCTGACATGTCATGGCGTTTCCATCCCTGTGATTTCAGCGTAATGCCGGGCCAATTCCTTGAGTCCCCGGTGCACCCGGACTTTGACTGCGCTGACTGTGCAATCCAGAATCTGACCGATCTCTTCGTACGGCAAGTTTTGAAACCGGCTCAAAAGAATCGCTTCGCGTTTGTCTTCGGGCAATCGGTCCAGCGCTTTTCGAATCCATTGCGCCTCGTCGTTTTGCTCGCTCTGCTGTTCCGGATCTGGCGCGCCGTCTGTCAGGGTATCGGGAAGCTCCGACATCATGTCCCGCTTTGCTTTCTTGCGGTAGTGATCGATCTTGGCGTTGTGTGCGATGCTGAACATCCATGTGGTGAATTTCCCTTCTGCTCTGTAGGTCTTGCAATATTTGAGCATGCGATAAAAGACGTCTTGCACCAGATCTTCACTGGCCTGGCGGTCGCTCGTCTGCCTGAGAAAAAAGTTGTAAAGCTGAACATGATATCGTTCGAAGAGGTTTCCCAGTGATTTGATTTGTCCCTCTCGAACTGCCAGCATCAGATCATGATCTGTTGGTACGGTCACGTGACAGGAGCTCCCATTCAGTCGTCAACGATATAAACAGGGGAATTTAAAAAAGGTTACAAAATCGGCGGACGAAATGCAATGGAAATTCCCTTGCTTTTTGGAGGCGGGTCGGTTATTTTACGTGCAGTGGGTTGGTGTGTTTCGTTCGCCGGTAATATTTCCGACTGTTGAGATGATGTCTGGTATCACGCGGATTTGAACGTAGACCGACTCATCTATTAATGAATCTCCCCGCCGCAAGCGGACGGGGTATCCAAACACACATATTTTGATTATAACGACGCAAGCGGCGGGAAATTAGATCCTCAGAGATTAAACCATTTACATTTAGGTTTATTTATCATGAAATCCATTACACAAATTAGAAAGCATTGTTTTACGAGGAGCTTTATTATCGCTTTACTCTTTTTCGTATTCAACGCATTAAATTGCACCAGAGATAATAGCATAATGAACATCTCTGGTGAATGGACTTCTGATATTCCTTTTATTATTAACCATGCAAATTTAGAAATCCCGCATGATAATCGTATTTTCGAAACTGACAATTTTCTTGTTTTTAGTGATGGAAGTAGCGATGATGTGAAGAAAGAATTTGCTCGTAAAGCAGAAAGAGCATTAAGAGAAATTCTTTCTGCTTTCAATATAAAAAGACCTGCTGATATCGGCATTCAAAATCAAGAGTCAAAAATAACAATTTATACAAAGAAGCGTTCAACACATAGCCAACTCGCTTTTCCATATGGATTTTTATTATATGGTCAAGATTCTCAAAATTACTTCAATTGGCCGGCAGAAATGAAACCAAGATTCTATAATGAGGTCAAGCATGAAACTGTACATGTTGTCCAATTTTTACTTGGTGTTTTACCCAATCCTGAGCATCGAGAGAGAGAGCCAGATCGTTGGTTTAATGAAGGAATAGCAGAGTACATAAGCGGTGGATTTTTTATACCGATTACAACAAAAGCGAACTATCAAATTTGGAGACGAGGCAAAGGACATGTTAATCCGATTTCAATTCATAAGTGGAGTGACTTGCCAATTCCAAGCACACAAGTCGGTGAGTACTATCCGATGTTTGGTTTAGCAGTGAAATATCTGGTTGATTCAAAGGGTTTGGGAAAAACACTCGAGGATGTTAAAATGATGTTTATTTCTTTGGCAGAAAATGACATCGATTTTGCAACAGCGTTTGAGCAGCATTTGGG
>CAZDVF010000298.1:2456-3964 GCA_964508725.1 uncultured bacterium
CCGAAGCAATACTGTGACTTTTCGAGATAGTCTCCCGCCCTGTAAATCCATCGAGTTTTGTGAAATGGTTCTTTTTTAGAAAAAAGGACCAAAAAATCGGCCTTTTTGAAAAGCCAGTCTCTTCATCCCTTGAAGTAGAAAAGCAAGCTTGTCTACCCCACACACGATCCTTTCGCCCGTCCCGACGCGTCGGGACGGATGCCCACCCCTTCATCTGGTCCTTGATGTCTGATCAAGACAGGCAATCAAAAAGGCCAACCAACCAACGTCACTATTTTTTAGAAATGGATCTGATGATTGTTCAGGAACCAGGGATCGTTTATAACGGAAATTCCCTTGCTTTTTGGAGGCGGATCGGTTATTTTACGTGAAGTGGGTTGGGGTGTTTCGTTCGCCGGCAATGGCACTAATAGCTGGTATGACATCCAGAAACGCCCATTCAAACACAGATCAAATTTATGGTCAGGAGGAGATAATGATCCCCAGAAGTCTCCATTACATCGTTCTGTTTTGTTCCGCTGCATTACTAGTGGCTATTCCCGCCTGCGACAAGGCGGAGGACCCGGTATTTGTCGAGGCCGAGATGGCCTGGCGTCAGGCGCGCGATCAGAATATGCGCCAACCCGACAGCTGGCTGACCATCGCCGGGCTCTACTGGCTGGAAGAGGGTGACAACACGTTCGGCACGGGCGAGGGGAACGCTGTCCGGCTGCCCGAAGGATCGGCGCCGGAGAGTGCGGGACGCTTCATTCTTAAAAACAGCAAGGTTCGTCTGGTGTCATCCGGAGCAGCCGAGTTGTCCATCGACGATAAGAAAGTTCGCAGGAAATATCTCGTCTCGGACGGAGAGGGCAAACCCGATGTGGTGGCGCTCAATGATCTGCGGATGTGGGTCATCCAGCGGGGCGAGCGCACGGCCATCCGCATGCGCGATTACAACGCGTCGCGGTATCGGGAATACGCCGGACTGACATTTTTTCCTCCCGGAGCAAAGTACCGCGTTAAAGGAACATTCGTTCCTCATGCCGAGCCGAAGATGGTGACTGTCCCGACCGCTGTGGGGACGCCACAGGAGTTAAAGTCGCCAGGGATTGTCCACTTTGACCGGGGCGAGGTACGCGAAGACCAGGCCGATGAGGATTACCCCCACGTTCACGTAGAACCATACCGGCGGGCGGGGCGGCATCGGGGTGCGGTAGCCGACGACTCCACGGCGGAGCTTTGCGAGGCCCCAGGCAAGGCTGTAGTAGAGGACAATAGGTATTAAAGCGCCCTTCTTTCCGTACAGCCAGCCGGCGATGAAGGGGAACGCCATAGCAACTGCGGCGGATATTGCCAGGTCAAGGCGTGACGGTCTCCAGGACGTTGGGTCGTATCTTTGAGTCCCACTGGTTGACATGGCTATACCCCCATCAACCCTCCATTCGCTACGGTTGATGTTTCTTGTTTTAAGCTTTGAAACAAATAAGCTTTTTTTATCCTATACTGCAGATTGAGTAGAAAATAAA
>CAZDVF010000299.1:0-3959 GCA_964508725.1 uncultured bacterium
CACATCGACGATCTGGAGTCCCATATCGCCATCCGCCACATAGGCGTACGTGCCATGAACGGCCACATCGTACGTCTCTCCGGGTGTTTCCACGGATCCGGAAAGAACCGGCGCATCGGGATCACGGATGTCGATAATCTGCAGCCCGTTATCGCTGCTGGCCACAAAGGCGTAATCACCCTCGATGACCAATCCGTAAGCGAAGCCGGGCATTTCGTACGAGCCCATGATTTGGGGCGAAGACGGCTCTGTCATGTCGAGCACATGGAAACCGGCGTGATCGGCTGTCAGATATGCATAAGTACCGCGGACAACGACAGCCCGGGCGACACCGGGAATACGCATACGGTGCACGCGATTGGGTGAAGCAGGATCAGAGATATCGAAAATATTGAGAGAGCCATCTGTCACCAGCGCCAGATCGCCGCTGACCGCAACGCCATTGGCGAACCGCAGCGGCTGGAATAATCCCGCCTGGGCGGGAGCCATCGGATCGCGCACGTCGATGATCTGCAGTCCGGAGAGCTGCCCAACGGCGAATGCGCGGTCTCCGTCCACAGCCACGCTGATGAGCGAAGCAGGCGTTGTGTACATTCCCTTGAGCGCAGGTTTGGACAGGTCGGAGATGTCCACAATATGGACGCCGGCAAAATAGTCGATGATGTATGCATACCCATCCGAAAGCGTCACATCCCATCCTTCATTGTACATGCTGTGCATCACCCGTTCGAGAAGGATAGGATTGGTCGGATCGCTGATGTCAACGAGCTGAAGTCCGCCGTCGTACAGGCCGGAGACAAACAAATACTGCCCCTGCGCTGCGATCCCGTGAGGATTACCAGGTGTGAGGATGGAACCAGCAATTTCTGGAGAGGACGGATCGCAGACATCCACCACCTGCACGCTGCCCGACGAACCGTCGGCGATATAGGCAGCGCCGTCGACGATCGCCACTTCGTTGGCCTCTCCGGGCGTGTCCACAGCGCCGACAATGACCGGAGACTGCGGAAAACTCACATCCACGACCTGGAGTCCTTCCGATCCATCCGCGATGCAGATCGTGGGAAACTGAACTGCCAGTCCTTCCGCTGTCCCCGGCGTGGATACCGATCCAAGGATTTTCGGAGATGCGGGACTCTGGATGTCGATGATCTGGAGCCCGCCCTCGCCATCTGCGATGCAGGCAAAGGTGTCTTGGATGATGACTTCATTCGCCTGACCCGGTGTATCGTAAACACCAATCTGGACAGGTAGAGTTGGATCTGAAATATCCACCACAACGAGACCTCTGTCCGCTGCTGCGATGAAAGCCGTATTCTCTTTCAATGCAATACCCGATCCACCGCCGAGGTACAATTGGGAAACGAATACGGGATTGTCCTTGTCCGAGATATTCAGGATCAAGAGCCCGTTCAGAAAAGCGCAATACGCGTAATCCCCCGACACCTTTGCGTCGTATGCTTTGGACCAGAGCAGGCTGTCGACGTAATCAACAGATGTTTTCGGAGATGGCTTTCCGCAGCCGACGAGGACGCCCAGTCCGATCAGCAACACACCGTATCCTTTTTTCATGTATCGCTCCTCAGATCAAGATATCCTTGTTCCAGCCCAGTTTGATCAACTCGATCTTGTTGATGTCGCTGGTCCCGATGCCGTGCTTTGTGTCGGCAATTTCGATGTGCTTGGGCACGGGCGGCAGCGCCTGGGCCTTCCCCAGAACCTCCGTGCGCTTGGCCATGATGAGACGCAGGCCGATGGTGTCAACAGCGACGGGATCCTGCCCCACGATCAGGCCGTGGTAGCCCCACACAAAGCGGCGGCTGAAATGATGCGGTCCGCGTCCGTGGAACTGTGGCGTGAGCGCGCAGAGCACGTTGAGCCGGGTCTTGCCCTTGACCTGCGGCAGGTTGAACAGCGCGCCCAGGTTGGCGCAGTTGTTGGGATGATACTCAGGCTGCGTCTTGCCGAACATGATATAGTTCTTGATGCACCCGCTGACGCCGGCCAGATAATGGGTCCGCAGCGGCCTGGCATTGATGAGAGAATTTGCCTTGAGGAAAATCGGATTCTCCTTGACGCCGTAGTCGTCCACGCTGATGTGATCCTCCGGCACGCCGACCTCCGTCACCCGGCGCTGAATCGCGCTGACCAGTTCGGGCGGCGTAGGAAGATACTGCCAGTTGTTCGACTTGATGCCGACAAACTCGCCCGGCTTGACCAGCTTGCCGAACGCCTTGACTGGATCGTTTTCTTCCAGCAGGCTCGTAACCGCCTCATCGAGCATCTGCTGGAGGATATCCGGATTAATTTTGGACTTCGCGTCCAGGACATCTTTGTGACGAATGAGAATCACTCTGGTTTTCTCTGTTTGGAGAGAGGATACACCCGCAGCAAATCCGACTGCTGCGCAGGCGCTGTCCCGCATAAAATCGCGTCGCGTCAATGGTCGTGACATGAAAGACACCTCTTTCTTTTATTGGATGTCGGACACTAGTTTTAACGCCCATGTCTGGTCTGGCGCGGCAAAGACAATGACGACCGTATTGCCGTCTTTTTGAATGACGGTCCACGTCCCATCTTCTGTTTGGACCGCGCCGTTTTCTCCGGCTTCGGGCATATAGGCTTCGATGAAACGGGCCTGCGCCGCATCAGCCTTGGCTGAATCTGGATATGCAACTAGCAGCAGATACCCCTCCGCGTCATTGGAGATGGCATACTCGGCAAACGCGCACTGGGTCGTCTGATCCAGATTCAGGATGTTTTCGCTTGCCACATAAAACCGGTTGCTCAAACTGATATCGCTGTGAAAATAGCTCGTCCGGTCTCTGATCAATCCTGCTTCGGGAAGACGGTCCAGCAGAACGGGAAGCGTTCCGGTTTCTGGGATCGCATCCGCAATCGCCCTGCCGATTTCAAGAATCGCAGGCTCGGCTTTTTCTTCGTCTCCCATGGCGAGGATCGAGACAAAATACCGGTCTTTCCAGAATCGGAGCATTCCAAAGCCATACCCAGATCCTTGCCCGATACCGGCTTCCGGATCGGTGCGGTCGAGGGAGAAAATGCCGAATGCGTCATCAGACGTGCCCATATCGTACACATCGACGGTGATTTCATCATCTCCGGCCCCTCGATACCGCCGCACAAAGACCTGTCGGAAATCGTACGCCCGGTACATCTCGGCGCCGCCGTTCATGTATTCGTAAAGTGTTTCGCGATCGTAGATGATGTCATCTTCCGCCGCATTCCAGCCCAGCACCTGCCTGGGAATGGATCGAAGAGGATTTTTCACGCTGCCTCCGGTGCAAGAGATGAAAACCATGACAAACAGACACAGGACTCTCTTCGTCATAAGGAACCCCACTCTTATTGGATAAGGACACAGATTGTTTGAATATATGTAATATCAATGAGGGAAGAAAGCAATTTTTCGCTGGATTTCAACAAAAATTGAATGGAATGATGAAAACGGCGAATTGATCAATCTTAACGATGATTTCATTGTTTATAAGGCCACTAAAAGGATACCTCGCCTTTATCCATTTTGTAGATTATTCTGGTTTGATCTCAATGTTCATATATGAAAAGATGTTTTCATCACTGATCGACAGAATCTTTTCGGATAGAATATCATAGTAAAACAATCTTGCCGAGTCTGTATAGATGACAAGCTGGCTGTCATGGCTAATTTCAGATTCCCAGCATTCTCCAATTTTATGAAAGTTCGTGCCATTACTCTCCATAACGCATGCCCATCGCTTAATCCCCTCATGAAGTTCACACGTAATAAATCGTCCATCCGATGCAATTTTGGGTTTCCGAATAATAAAATCTTTATCTGTTAATAACCTTCGTCTCCTACTCTCTATTTCAAGTTTATAGGCTTGACCTTTTATCAAATAGATAATATATTGACCATCTGGAGTAAATATCAGATTTAAATCATTATCATCACTATTAGT
>CAZDVF010000300.1:0-3958 GCA_964508725.1 uncultured bacterium
TGGCCGCCCTCGACCCCGTGGCACAGGCCGATGGTCTTGACGCCGTAGCCGGTGTAGAATCCCGGCGCGTAGATGTAGTGTTTGAACCACGCACGTCGGGGCAATCCTTCATTGCGCAGCATGGCCTGTTCCGATTGGAAGAGGATTTTATTCAGCGCCTGTGTGTCTTTCTCCGGCAAGGCATTTCCGGATCTCAGACAGGTGTGCAGCGCTGTGCGGAACCGGCTTGCGGCTGTCTTCACTTCCGCCGCTGCGTTGTAGAGGGGCGCGAAGTTCAAGTGAGGAACGCCGTCCATTCTCTCCGGCAGCCGAATGTTCTCCCGCGGATCTGCGGCCAGTTTATACACGCCCTGATCGATGAGTTGATTCTGCGTTTCGGCCTGCTTTCGAAGCATGCCGGTCATGTCTTCCAGCTCCTCAACATATTTCTGCACATGGTCGGAAAACCGGTCAAACTCAAAGGGCAGAATGTCAGCCGATGCGAGGCGCAGGATGGTGCGGCCGCATGTCTTGGCCAGAGCCACGCCGTATTCGAATGTCGGATCGCCGAACCGGCAGTAATACTCAAACGTGTCGTAGATGGAGTGGCCCACACTTCCCGGACTTTCGCCTCCGAATCCGAGACTCAGGCAGGGAATGCCCAGGTGCTGATAGAATGCGGTGAAATCGGAGCCGGAGCCCAGAGCCGAGAGGCGCACATCGGGCGTGCTGTCGGTTTCGCCATTAGCCAGCCGCCGAGCATGCAGCCGTTCGGCAATGCTGACGCCTGTCTGAGGATCGATGACATCCCGGGCCACCTGATTGAAGAAGACCTCCAGTGTCGGGCTGCCGCCGGCGCTGATGAATCCCCTGCTGTTGCTGTCTGTGTTGATGTAGATTACGGCCTTGTCCTTCAGCTCGTCTCTGTGGGTTTCTGCCCACTCAGCCGACCCGATGATTCCCTCTTCTTCACCGTCCCAGGCGCAGTAGACCAGGGTGCGCTTGGGTTTCCATCCGGTTTTAACCAGCTCGCCGACAGCCCGGGCCTGCTCCATCAGGGCCGCCAATCCGCTTAGGGGGTCGCCTGCGCCGGCAACCCATCCGTCCGAATGATTGCCGTGGATGATCCACTGATCCGGATAGTCGCTCCCCTTCAGTTTGGCGATGACATCGATGCATGGCACAGTCTTCCAGTCAAATTCCACTTTCAGATGCACTTTGGCCGGACCGGGGCCGACATGATAGGTGAAGGGCAATCCGCCGCGCCAGTTTCCCGGCGCCACTGGTCCTTCCAGGGCCTTGAGCAGGGGGGCTGCGTCTCCGTACGCCAGGGGAAACGTCGGGATGGTTGTGATGGTTTTCGCGTCCTTTGGGTCGATCCGTTTGGCATCTTTTATCGAACCAATTCCGGGCGTCAGCGGGTCACCGGCGTACACAGTCAAATCGAGAACCGATCCTCGTTCCACAGCGTCTTCGGGCCGGAAGGGGCCTTTGGGATAGACGTCCCCCTGTTTGTAGCCGGAATCTCCCGGATCGGAGTATATGATGCAGCCCACAGCGCCCTTGGAGGCCGCTATCTTGGATTTGATCCCCCGAAAGCAGCCGCCATACCGGACGATGACGATCTTACCGGTTACATCTATGCCGCGCTTTTCCAGCTCCTCGTAATCGGCGTGGAGTCCCCGGTTGGCGTAGACCAGTTCTGCGGTGACATCGCCGTCGCACGAATAGGCATTGTAGGATGGTAAGATTTCATCCTGCATGGCTGTCACAGGATCACCGACGATGGTTCTTGCCGAGAGTTTTGTCTTGAACGGAGTCGGCGCAATCATCTCCACAATGCGGATTTTCGGCTCAGGGAAGTAGATCCAGAAGGTTTCAATCCGGGCGTCGTAACCCCATTCCTCAAATTTTGCGCGGATGAATTCGGCGTTGGCTTTGCGGTAGGGCGACCCCAGATGCTGGGGGCGGGCTGAGAGCCTCTGGATCAGGCTGCGGATATTGTCCGGCTTCAGATGTTTGTCAAAAGCCGCCTCCAATTCAAACTGTTTGGCGGACCCGTCGGAAGTGAAACCCATGAGCGTTTGTTTCTGTCCAAATGCTGCCGATGCGGTCAGCAGTCCGGCGAGAAGAAGAGGTCGTATGTGTTTTGTTGTCATGGCGGGCTCCGGAGAAAAAATGTAAAATGTAAAATTGAAAGATCAAAATAGCAGAAACCCTATGACGGCTTTCCAAACTCCCGATCCAATATTTCCACGATTTGATCCCTGTTTTGAATGCTGGTGGTTGCAGTAACGACACTTCCGTTCTTGAAATAGACAGTAAATGGCAAACCCATAAAATTCGCACACTCTGGCAGGCTTTTTATGAAATCCGCTGCGGGAATATCAAAGTCCATGTCTCTGAAGGCGACATGAGAATACTGCGATTGTAACTGCTCCATGTCCAGGTATACGGGAATACACATCGGTCCCATTCGGCCGCAACAAATTATAACATTCTCATTCGCTTCAAGCGCCTCTTTAGTCTCTGTTTCGGTTTCCAGATGTTTTAAATTCGTCATTAGCATAACAAACCTCCGTTTTAATTCATTGTTCAGAAGATGGCAGAATCATCAAAATGATGGGTGCAAAAATGAATTGATTTTTTAATGGCAACATTTTTATTTCTCCCGTTATTTTGATGATCCTTACATTAAATTTTGAGAGGATAGATTCTTTAGGTTCTCTCCCCAGCACGCACTTCTACTTCGAGCCAGTTCTCAGGAGGCGTAAAGGGGCAAGCATAATCTTTACTGTATGCACACCATGGATTGTACGCCCTGTTAAAATCGAGAATCCATTTTCCCTGGGACGTTTGATGCTTCCCGGTCTCAAGATCAAGGTATCGACCGGCTCCATAGGTTTCTTTACCGCTGGTTGCATCCCGAAAAGGAACGAACAGCCGTTCTTCCTCGGGAGAACTCTTGTAGACCTGCAATTTACAGTCTGTATCACTGATTTTGAATTTGAATTCACCCCACCGCAAAAACTCTCGTTCATTTCCTTTTGTGTCCTGTACCTTTATTGTTTCTTTTGCGATGTGCTCGTGAAGTTCAATTTCAAACCTGAATTTTGGGTCAGGATAGTAATAGTCGAGACTTTTAAACGTTGCCCTTTCTTCAGGTGTTATCGGCGACTGGGCATGCTCCTTAAAAAATAGATCCTTTTGATCCCGCTCTGCTTGAATTTCACTTTTCCACTGAGACATTCCCATGGTCACACCTCTCATACAATCTCTATTCATCAGCAACCACCCAATTACTCTTTTTATTCCTCAAATTTTTTAAGCTGTGTCTATTTTATTTTCTAAACAACCTTACCTAAATGGAATGAAGCTCCCCGCCGCAAGCGGACGGGGTATCCAAACACACATATTTTGATTATAACGCCGCAAGCGGCGGGGAATTAAACCCTCAGAGATTAAAAAAATGTTTTAGAAGTTCGATCATAATTTTTTCAACTTCACAAGTTCTTCCAACGTTTTCTCTGCAATCCCTTTTTGACTCGTAAAGTGTTTTCTCATTCTATTTAAACACTTACCTTTTTCTTTGGCATCGCCAAGATACTGCGCGCAAAGCTCCATATATTTCTTTGTTATTTCCACGTTATCCTTTATTTTCTCAGGGACTTTCTCGCCGTCATGTCTTACTGAATCCTGTGGACACACATCATGGCAAATGCCGCAGCGAATACATTCAGCCATATTGGTTTCTGCTTCTTCAATTTTCATTGAAATTGCATCTGTCGGACACTCATCCACACAAATGCCGCAACCTGTGCAACTTTTCTGATCAATCCAGGGTATTTCTAAACCTCCCTATTCTTTCTATCAACTTTAATGTGAATGACTTTCCCGCATCCAGCCTCGAAACCAGAGAACCATACAAAAAACGAACAACACGCCGAGTAACATGTGGTTAACGTTTATAGTAAGCGAT
>CAZDVF010000301.1:0-3952 GCA_964508725.1 uncultured bacterium
GCTGTCTGACTCAAAAAGACCACCCTGGATTCCCAATAAAACATCTTGGGAAAGACACCCAACCCCTGTCTTTCCCGCCCTCTTTAAGCGGGAATCTACCTTCTTGCCTAAATAACAGTAAACGACCACCCGCAAAGCGGGTGGCTTTGAATTCACCGCGTAGCGGTGGATTCAAAGTAGGCACGTCAGTGCTGACCAGTTTAGGATCGAGAACCACTGGCAGAGCCAGTGGTTTGAAGATCAATCAATTTTGGTTCTATGATCTCAATTATGCACAACGGGTCAATCTTACTAAATAAGCGGGGCATATTGCCCCAGAAAAAGGCGGATTGCCCCGTTCCTGTGAAACAATTCGGACGACTCACATAAGCATTCGCATCAAGATAACTCTTTAATTATCAGACGTTCATACTACAGTAATACTTGTGTCTCCAGATCTGGTATAACATTTGTATGAATTCGAAATGAATGGAGTGAGATATGACAGATAATAAAAATAGAATCCTCATCATCGATCCCGACACTCAGGTGATACGACAGTATCAGACCTGTTTTAGCCAATATCAATGTGAAATTGAAATCTGCCGCAGCATCACCGAAGCTGTTGAAAAGATCAGGAATATCTTTTTCCCCTGTGTGATCATGGATGTCGATCTGCCCGATATGAAAGGGTATGAGGCTATCCCTATCCTTAAGGCCTTAGAACCCAAAATACAAATCATCATGACAGCTGCTGAGAACACCATTGAACTGGAGACACATATTCGAAAGCAGGATGTCTCATATTACTACATCAAATCATTCGACATAGATGAATTACATCTGGCTGTCGAAAGTGTTTTTCGTAAAGGAACAAACCGATGCTGTTCCAATTTTAAATGTGTTTGAATGGATGCAGAACTTTTCAATAAAAACCCGAGACGGACGAAAAAAAATCATCAATGTATTGCACTGCAGGCGAAGGTTCAAATGGATAAACCTGAAAAAATCCCATCAATCCCTATAAAATTCAAAGGCCAGAAGGCCGGCTCCATTCTTGTGGACACAGTCAAGCGAAACAATACTTTTAGTGCAGACCTTGCATCTAGACTTTCGAAGACTAGGAGGATGATACGAAAGCAAATAGATATTTTTTCGGGAAAGTACCCTGATCCCCTGTCTCCTGTCTCAACTGATGATTGGCCCGATGGTTTTTGCACCCTGAGCAAGATTACACCTTACATCCCAATCCCCTCCCAACTTAATAACAGGGTAGCTTGGTTACCTCCCCTCCTAATAACCGGCAGAGTCCATCGGGCCTCTTTTTTCATCAAATGGACATGAGAATTAATCCAACATGACTGAATCTATCTGTCGTTGCGGTGCATGTCATCTGTTTATAATTTATGTGTGGACAAATCATGCCAAATCCTGAAGAAACAAAAATTCTCATTATCGATGATGACACCACCATGCTCGATTCTTGCTGTCAGGTCTTTGCGAAAGAAGGATATGACACTCTGACAGCCGAAAATGGCGATGAAGGATTGGGCAAGGTGCGGCAGGAAAAGCCTGATCTGGTTTTGGTGGATTTAAAAATGCCCGGGAAAAGTGGCATTGATGTACTGACGGAACTGAAAAAAATGGACCCTAACTGCGTGGCCATCGTCATCACCGGATACGGAACCATTGAATCTGCTGTCGAGGCCATGAAGGTCGGCGCATACGACTTTCTTCCCAAACCATTCACGCCGGACGAACTGCGATTCATGGTTCGCCGGGGCCTTGAACGGCGCCATTTTATTATTCAGAATGAATCTTTAATGCATGAAAAAGAGATGATGCGCAATAACTTCATCTCCATGGTCTCCCACGAATTGCGCTCTCCCCTGGCTGCTGTGCAACAAAACCTGATGGTCATCACCGGAGGTATTGTGGGCGAAATTCCGGACAAGGCGCAAGACATGCTCGAACGCATGCAAGTCCGCATCAAGGGGCTCATCGGATTGATCAGCGACTGGCTGGATCTGTCACGCATCGAGTCGGGCGAAATGGTTTCTCGCATGGAACCAGTCAGCCTGAAAGATGTCTTGAGCGAAGTGATTGATATGCTTAAACCGCTCACCGAAGAGAAAAATATCAGATTAAATCTGGATATCCCTGATGACTATCCTACGATTTTGGCGAACCAGGAAACCCTCCACATGCTGTTTACCAATCTCATCCATAACGCCATAAAATATAATAAAGAAGGGGGCCGCGTCACGGTCTCTGTTGAAGAGGAAGACCAAAGAACAAAAATCGCTGTCAGCGACACAGGTGTGGGGATTCCAAAGGAAAACCTGCCTCTGATCTTTGAACAGTTCTACCGGGTGAAAAACGGAAAGCACATTGTGGGCAGCGGACTCGGTCTGTCAATCGCTCTGAAAATCGTCGAGGCGCATCACGGCACAATTTCGGTCACATCGAAACTGGATAAAGGAACCACATTCACAATCCAACTTCCATAGAGTAAACGACCACCCGCAAAGCGGATAGGTTTTAACTTGCAGCTAAAGACCGCGAGTCAAAGTTAACACGCATCAGCAGACTATTTTTCGATCGGATCCTAAATAAGTCGAGATGAAGATTAATCAACTCAGGAGAGTACAAAATCGCCATGAAAGTTCTTGTTCTTAACTGCGGTAGTTCATCAGTCAAATTCCGCCTCTACCAAATGGACGAAGAGATATTGCTCGCTGGAGGTCTCGTTGAACGGGTCGGATCGTCGGAAGCTGGACTGAAGTTCATAGTACCCGGCAAAAATGACCTGAAAACAACACAGGCCATCAAAAACCATGAAGAGGCCGTCGATCTGGTACTTAAAACCATCTGCCATTCGGATCATGGTATACTCGATAACATCCAAGAGATTGACGCTGTGGGTCACCGCGTCGTGCACGGTGGTGAAGCTTTCACCGAATCGGTTCTCATCAACGAAGCAGTCTTCTTAAAGATCAAGGAATGCATCCAACTGGCGCCTCTGCACAATCCACCCAACATCAACGGCATCCAGGCATCTTTGTTCCTGATTCCATTCGCACGACAGATTGCCGTCTTCGATACCGCGTTTCACCAGTCCATGGAGAAACGGGCGTACATGTATGCCCTGCCTTACGAATGGTACGGAAAATACGGCATCCGGCGATACGGTTTTCACGGCACATCGCATCGATACGTAGCACAACAAACCGCAAAGATCTTGAAGTGCCCGCTGAAGGATCTCAAAATCGTCACATGCCATCTGGGCAACGGTTCCAGTCTGGCTGCCGTAAAGGGCGGCAAGTCCATCGATACAACCATGGGATTTACCCCGCTTGAAGGCATGGTCATGGGGACACGCTGCGGTGACATTGATCCGGCCATCCCCCTGCATGTGATGGAAGAAGAAAACCTCACACCTGCCCAGATGAACGCCATTCTCAACAAAAAGAGCGGATTTCTGGGGATCACCAATGACGACAACGACTGCCGAATCATTGAAGACAAAGCCGAAGCGGGCAGTGAGCGGCACATCCTGGCCCTTGAAATCTTCGCCCATCGCCTCACCAAATACATCGGCGCTTATGCGGCTGAAATGGGTGGTCTCGACGCGGTGGTTTTCACCGCCGGCATTGGTGAGAACTCTCCCATCTTGCGTCGGATGAGTTGCAAAGATCTCGGTTTTCTGGGTATTCAAATCGATCCGGCAAAGAATGATAAAAACGCTGTGATTATCAGCAGCGGCAAGACGCCCGTCCTTGTCATACCCACCAACGAAGAACTGGCCATCGCACAAGAATCTGTCTTGATCCTCGAACAGGAAGAAGAAAAAGTAATTGCATAGGATGTGGATGATGAGTAAAACGATTCTGATGATTGACGACGATCTGGATTTTATCTCGGCCGAACGCACCATTCTCGAAAATGCAGACTATACGTGCTATGAAGCACA
>CAZDVF010000302.1:0-3943 GCA_964508725.1 uncultured bacterium
TATCTCCGTTTTGAAGCGATTCAGCGGAGCCGTCAACCGCGCCGATCTGCTACAGGCCATTTTAGGTTATCAGCGGATTCTCGATTATTTTCCCGGCTCTGTTCCCTGGTCCCTTCGGGCGCGGCTTCAGATGGGTGAGGCGTTTTACCAGGCCGGCCTGACCGATGAAGCCGTCCGCCAATTTAAAGCGCTAGCCTCTGATTCGACTGCTCCTGAGCGCGAGGCTGCATCGGCGCAGATCAAACTGGTCATGCTCTCCGACGAGTCACTTTCGGACCGTATTGACCACTGCCTCCATATCGTCCGATCAGACTCCGGTGCTGGATCAACAACGGCTGAAGCCTGGCTGGTGCTGGGTGATCTGTATCAGGAAGCGGGTGATCCGGGACAGGCGCTTGCTGCATACGGACAGATTCTCGAGGCCGGTCCCAGCTTGCGCCACTTACAGGCCCAGGCCCGTCTTTTGATTGGTGATCTGCTGCACAGGCAGGGACAGGAAGAAGGTGCGCGCCAGAGTTACCTGACGGTCCTTCGCAAGATGGGTGACGTGCCTCTGTGGCGTGATCGAGCCGGTCAGCGGCTGCTCGACCAGGTCACGGGTGTGTCAGGTTCCCGGATTCCCGGTTACAGACAAATCATCCAGGATGCGGAAGGCATCCCCTCCCTTGTCGCTAAAGCCCAGCTGGCCATCGGGCGCACTTTGCTGGAGGATGGTCGCTCTCAGGATGCCAGACGGGAGCTGGAGCGCGTCGAGGAGATGGCGCCGGGCGAATTCTGGGCCCACGCCCAAGCCAAGATACTGCAAGCTGAAGCAGCGGTGCAATCCGGAGACGATCTGAAGGGTATCCTCCTTCTTGAAGGCTGCATCGAAACGACCGGCAGTTTTGAGGGCGGTCTTTACGCTGCCGAGGCACGCCGGGCGTTGTTCCTTCTTTACGTTGAATCGGCTGAACGACTCGCCACGGCTGGAGATTATACCCTGGCCGAAGCGCGGTACCGAAAGGCCATGGATTTGACTCCGGATGATGCGCAGGTTATCCGGGGATGGGTGGAGGCGGCTTTCCGCGGCGGCCGGATGGATGCCGCTCTGGAGACGCTGGAAAGCATGCGGGCGGATCGCCCCAGAGACCCGGCTGTGCTCTATGGTTTGGGTCTGGCCTACTCCTACCTTGGAGAGAGGCAGGCAGATCACCTTCAAACATCCAATACTTTTCTCCTTCAGGCTCTTGAGGAAGATTACCGTCTGATTCACCCCTACCGGACACTGGGTTACAATTACGAGCTCATGGAGCGGCAGGCCGAAGAAACGGCTCGCCGTCAACCAGGAACCTTGTCTCGCATCGTGCGGGCTGTTACAGGGCCGATCCGCTGGGTTGTTGGTCTCCTTCCGTTTGGAAGAGCCTCGCAACCCAAAGGGACATACGAGCAGGCCATCGAGGCGCTCACGACAGCCCTGACTCTGAATGACGAGACAGTGGATCCCGAGATGGAGGCGATCCTGGCGCAAAACCTGGCCAATAATTTTTACCAGCTGGGTGAATTCGGATACCGGAAGGCGCTGACGTACTACCAGCTTCGCCTCTCTCTGGATTCGACCTTTGTCCGTCCGCTGGAAGAAGCGGTCTTTTTCGAGCGGGCCGGTCACTGCGGTGTGGTGACCGAAGACGTGGGCGTGGCAACAGGCTACCTCCGCCGGGCCATTGATGTGTACACCCGTTTGGGCAGGCGACGTGATGCGGCGCGCAACATGCAGAGGCTGGCATTCCTCCATTACCTTGCAGGAGAATACGAGGAAGCCATTTCAGCTTATCAATCCGTTGCCGCAGTTGACGAGCAGGCCGGCAATTGGCAAGATGCGCTTCGCGGATACCGCAACATGGCGCATAATGCATTCCTCCTGGGTGCGTACGATGAGGCGCTTCAGTTTGCGGAGAAAGCAGTTCGCATCTTGAATCAGCATGAAATCCCCATCTCGCCTCGGAAGGGGAACGCATTGCGCATCGAAACGCTGGGATTCTCCATTCCCGTCTGGCGGATGGAGGAAATCGGCGGCGCGCTGGCCGAAGGATTCACCCTGGCTGATGAAGCGGCCTTTGTCTACGGACTGATGAGCCGAATTCTGGAAACGATGAAATCCTATGCTGAAGCGTCTGTGTGGGAGATCCGGCGGCTGGAGATCTTCCGAAAACAGAAGGATGGTCTTGCTGAGCGCATTACGCTGAACAGGATGGGGATGCTTTCCTTCAAAGAGACAGACTACGAGACTGCGTGGGATTTATTCCATCATTCCTGGGATGCGGCCCGTGACAAGAAGGATGACCAGGGCCGATGGGTCAATGCTGTCAATCTCGCCATTACAGCGGCCGTGTTGTGGACACTGGATGAAAGCAGTGATCAGATAGATGAAGCTGTCCCGCTCCTGTTGACTGAACTCGCGTTTCTGACGGACAACCCGGAGCGGGACTTTCCCCGTGAGCGGGCCGTTTTGCATAATGCAATCGGCTCCCTTCAGCTTCTTCAAGCGCAGCGGATTAAGCCCGCGGAAGCAACGCTGCGAGAGTTATTTCATTCGACTCTCGAACACATGCACACCCTGGATGCTATCGCATCCCATTTCCGGGAAGGACTCCGGTTGGCCCAATCGGGAAGATTTTGGAGACTCCAGCCTGTCATACTTAAAAACCTGGCCGAGACAGCAGCTGCGGTTGGCGATCCCGGTTCTGCGCTGGCGTATCTTGCCCAGGCTCGTCAGATTCTGCAAGACCACGGCGAGGCGGGTTCCCTCTGGCGGATTCGGTATGCCGAGGCCAATCTGATCTCGCGAAAGTCTCGTGCCACACTGCCGTCCGTCTATCACGATATCGACGCCCTCGATTTGTATCGGGAAGCCATGACCCGCCTTGAGGCCCAGCCCGTGCGCGAGGAGGGAAGCGAAGAGTGGCTGTCAGACCGTATCGATCGCGAGACGCTCTACACTGATGCGGCCCTGGCCATGACCGGGCGCGGCCTGGTCCGGGAGGCTCTGGAGACTACGGAGCGGGGACGGGAGAAGCAGGTGGCCGACATGCTGGCCCGCCGTCCGCCGCAGCTCAGACGCGAACGGCACAAGATCTCATGGGGCAATGTCCGCTATCTCCGGTCGCGGCTGCAAGGCATCCATGAGGAGATCGCTGTGCTTGAGGCCAGCGACGCCATGTCGCCGGAGATTGCTGATCTCCGTGTGGAGGCCCGCCGGTGTGAGAAGGAATTTGACACGTTGCTTCAGACTCTCCGCCAGGAGGACCACGTCCTGGCCTACCTGGCTGGCGCCGAACCTGTGGATATCCACCTGGTGCAGGAGATTCTAACAACAGGGAGTGCGGCACTGGTCACCCTGTGCGGACCGGATCATATTCTCCTCTGGATTGTGAAGAGGGACACACTCACGCATGTTTCCATTCCGCTGGGTGCACAGGCGCTGGAGGAAATCGTCCACACGCTCGACAGCCGGATTCAGTCTGACAGCCTCTGGCAGAAAACCTCCCGCAAGCTGTACGACGTGCTGATCCGCCCCGTTGAGCCCGCTCTTCGGAAGATCGAGACCCTCATTCTGGTTCCTGATGCGCCGTTGTGGAATCTTCCTTTTTCCGCTCTTCTTGACAAGGATACGTTGATGCTGGACAGGTTTTGCCTTCTCTACGCGCCCAGCCTGACGGTTTACCGGCTGGCCTGGGAGCGCCGCCGCATCAATCAGGAGGACGGCCTTATTGTCGGAGACGAATCGGACAGACGATTTGTAAACGCCATGCGGGGTTCGGTTCGATCCGTTCGCGCGCTGCTGGACGCGTCGGCCACCGAGGACGCTTTCCGCCAGGATGCAGCCTCGGCGGACGTGGTTCAAATGGATGGATGGGCCCTGATGCGCCCGCGTGATCCTTTGGCCGCACGTGCGATGTTGAATCCG
>CAZDVF010000303.1:0-3938 GCA_964508725.1 uncultured bacterium
AACGCACGGACATCCTCCCCAAAGTCGGAGAGGACGATCCGCCACTGCGCGGCCAGTGGCTGGCGCCGTTCATCATCTCGCCCCACAATCCGCGGATCATCTACCACTGCATGCAGTCTGTGTTCCGGTCCATGGATCGGGGCGATGCGTGGCAGCGGATCAGCCCCGACCTGTCGCACAACATCCTCGACAAACTGGGGGACATCCCCTATCAGACGATCTTTACCGTCTCCGAATCCCCTCTCACATTCGGGCTGCTCTATGCCGGAACCGACGACGGCCGTTTGCACGTCACCCGTAACAGCGGCGCCGAGTGGAAGGAGATCACCAAGGGTCTGGCCAAAAACCGCTGGATCTCCCGCGTGGCCGCCTCCGCTTTCGACGAGGGCACGGTCTACGTCACCCAGAACGGCAAACGGGATGATGACTTTACGCCCTACGTGTGGAAGTCCACCGATTTCGGCAAGACCTGGAGAAGCATTTCAGGAAACATTCCTCTGGGGCCGGTGAACGTCATCCGCGAGGATCCGAAGAACCCGCGCATCCTCTACGTGGGCACGGACCTGGCTGTGTACGTGTCGCTCGACGGCGGCGGGACGTGGCAGACGCTGTCGGCCGGCTTGCCCGCCACGTACGTGCACGATCTGGTGGTGCATCCGCGGGACGACATGCTGGTGGCCGCCACCCACGGCCGGGGCGTCTGGGTGATGGACGTCCGGAATCTTCAGCAGATGTCGCCGGAGGTGCTTGCTGAAGCAGTCCACATTTTCGAAGGCGAGCCGGCCAAGCTGCCCCAAAAGCGATGGCGCCGGTGGTCCGGCGGTCGGAACGCACGGATTGCGTTTTATCTCAAGGATGCCGCATCCGTCCGCATCACAGTGGAGGATGACAGCGGTTCGGTGGTCCACTCCCAAACGATGGAAGGGATCGCCGGATACAACGTGGCCGTGTGGGGCCTGTCCAAAGCCGGCGCGGAAGATGTGGAGAATCCCTATGTCGAAGCCGGAACCTACGTTGTGACGATCGAGGCTGGTACAGAGAAGGTGGAAGGGTGTGTGGAGGTGAAAGAGTAGGGGGCGAACAAGAGCGTTGACATCGATCCTTGTCAAACCAGCCGGGCCGGACTGCAACATGCGGTGCGGCTACTGTTTCCACCTCGACACGGCGCGTTTATTTCCGAAACCGACCACGCATCGTATGTCCGAGCCGGTGCTCGAAGAGATGATCCGCCAGGTGATGATCCAGGCCGGTCCAGAGGTGTCGTTCGGCTGGCAAGGAGGCGAGCCAACGTTGATGGGGCTGCCGTTTTTTGAAAAGGCCGTCCAGTTGCAGCAACGGTTTGGGCGCGGTCAGCGGGTCGGCAACGGCCTGCAAACCAATGGCCTTCTTCTGGATGCGAACTTTGATTGATCTTCAAACCACTAGCTCTGCTAGATGTCTTTTCGTGCGACTTTTTTGTGGAACCGAAGTGGAGACTGGGCAACGTGATGGAGAGATTGCTTCTCCCGACTGCGTGGGGATCGCAAGGACAATGAAGATCGGATTACACAGCCCTTTCCACAAAGACTAAAACACATGTCGGGCATTGCAAGCAGGTCCAGGCGATGAAAACACAATCACGCCGAACATTTTTGAAAACAACGATCAGAAAGGGGAGCAATGATATTTCGAAAAATCATGCTGTCAGCGATTTTTCTGGCGACAGCGGCAGGCCTTCACGGACAGAAGGCAACGGTCAGGGAGGAGACTCGATCCTTCCGCACCTATCCGTACAGCGATCCCGATCCGATCCCCCGAATGGGCGTGATTTACCCCTACTTTCGCTTCGATGGATACAGCGCCGATTCCACCCGGCAAAGCTGGACGGTCGTGACATTGGAGAATCCGTACATCCAGGTGTTCATCACGCCGGAAATCGGGGGCAAGGTATGGGGCGCAGTGGAGCGATCCACAGGAACGGATTTTGTCTACTTCAATCCGGTGGTCAAGTTCCGCGATGTGGCCATGCGGGGGCCGTGGACCTCGGGCGGCATCGAGATCAATTTCGGGGCCATCGGACACGCGCCGACCACGTCGTCTCCGGTTGATTATCTGATCCGCGAGAATGATGATGGCAGCGCGAGCTGTTTCGTCGGCGCACTGGACCTGGCTTCGCGGACGGAGTGGCGCGTCGAAATCCGCCTGCCCGCGGACCGGGCCTATTTCGAAATGCGGTCGCTGTGGACCAATCCGACACCGCTTCACACATCGCTCTACCACTGGATGAACGGATCGGCTGACGCGTCGGACGACTTGCGCTTTTTCTTTCCCGGGAACCGGTACATTGACCACGATGGTCTGCCCCACGCCTGGCCTGTGACCGAATCGGGCCGCGATGTGTCCTTCTACAGGGCCAACGATTTCGGATCGTACAAATCGTACCACGTGCTGGGCAGGCGCACCGATTTTTTCGCCGGTCTTTTTCAGAACGACCGGTTCGGATTCGGACACTGGACGCCCTACACGGACAAGCCCGGCAAGAAAATCTGGATCTGGGGTCTGTCGCGTCAGGGCATGATCTGGGAGGATCTGCTGACCGACGCGGACCTGGGCGGGCGCCAGTACACGGAGATCCAGTCCGGGTTGCTCTTCAACCAGGCTGCCGCCTCAAGCAGCCGAACGCCGTTCAAGCATCTCTTTTTTGCGCCGGATGGTGTTGAGCGATTTTCGGAGATCTGGTTCCCGATCCGCGGTGTCAATGGGGTGACGGACGCCAACGCGCACGGTGTCCTCAACGTGGAATCGGACGGCAGCCGGGCGGTTGTGGAACTGTGCGCCCTGCAGAGACTCGACGCGGACATGGTTGTTTCCGTTGCCGGAGAACAGATTCATCGGCGGCCGGTTTCGTTCGATCCCCTGTTCGTGATTCGCGATACCATCCCGCTCCTGCAACCGGGCGCGCTGGAGGTGCGCGTCGGACCGGGGCTGCTCTCCTATCGCAGCGACGACGAAGAGGTGACGCTGCAGCGTCCCCTGGTGTCGAGTCCAGCGTTCGATCCCGCATCGGTTTTCGGATTGTATCTGGAGGGCGAAGAGAAAGCTGACCAGCGGGACTACGCGGGCGCGCTGGCCGCATACCATGTGTGCCTCCAAAAAGATCCGTTCTTTCTGCCAGCCCTGTCCGGCGCGGCCGAACTCTGTTTCCGCCGGATGGAATACGACTCTGCCCTGGACTATGCGAAGCGGGGGCTGGGTGTGGACGCCTACGATCCTGACGCGAATTTCGTGTACGGCGTGATCCAGCGCAGGCTAGGGAATATCGATGACGCCATCGATGGTTTCGGCGCAGCGGCCCGGTCCATGAAAACGCGGTCCGCGGCCTGTGTTCAGCTGGCCGAAATTGCTTTCCTCCAGGGGGATTTTGCGTCAGCACGGATGCACGCAAACCGTGCACTCGACTTCAACCGGTACTGCCTGAGCGCGCTGCGCGTTCTGGCGGTTTGCGCGCGCAAGTCGGGCCGGAATGCGGAAGAGATCCTCCGACAGATCATTGACATCGATCCGCTGAACCATTTCGCACGATTCGAACGCATGTTGATCGATCCGAGCCCAGGCAACAGTCAAGCGTTCCGGGCGCTGATCCGCAATGAATTTCCGTACGAGACGCTTCTCGAACTGGCCGCCGGATACGTCGCTCTGGGCCTGACCGGCGAGGCGATCCGTGTGCTCGAGATGTCTTTACCGCATCCAATGGTCTCGTACTGGCTGGCCTGGCTGCACCACACGATCGGCGACGAACCAGCGAGCCGCGTCCATCTTGACGCTGCGCTGTCTGCATCGCCCTGTCTCGTCTTCCCGTTCCGAACCGAAACCAGGGATGTGCTGGACTGGGCCGCGAAGATCAAACCGCACTGGAAAACGTTGTACTACCAGGCTTTGATATCCTGGAGCCGCAGACG
>CAZDVF010000304.1:0-3933 GCA_964508725.1 uncultured bacterium
GAAACGCAAAACGCCGGGCAAACTGTACATTGACGCCGCCGTGTGCCATAACTGAAAACGGCGATCTGAAACGCGAGATTGTCACTTTGGGCAGTCCAAAACCGGCTGACACACCAAACCGCAATCCATTGGGCTTGATTTGTCCCCACGCAGATGAGAATGTGAAAAGCGCCAAGAGCGTGATAGATGAGATACAAACAAACTGTTTCGTTTTCACGGAGGTCTCCCAGTCGTTAATCTTTATCAAAAGTAACAAAATCAAGGGATTTTGTCAATGGATTAATACCTTGATTCTGATGCAAATCTTTTGTAAACTATCCGCGATTCGAACTGTGAAAACGATCCTAGGAGTCTGGATATGAGCACGACAGATTTCTCAAAGGTTTCTGATCAGATTGGAACCTGCCAAGATCTGGTCAGAACATGGCAAAAAAAACTTGTCAGCATTCCCGCTCTGAGCCCGGACAGCGGCGGTGACGGAGAGCAGGCAAAAGCAGAAATCATCAAAACACTGTTGGACTCGCTCGCCATCGATCATCTGGAGGAAGTCAACGCGCCTGATCCGCGCGTATCCGCCGGGTATCGTCCCAATCTGATTGCCACGATACGCGGAGAATCTGACGCCAGAACGATCTGGATTATGTCGCACATGGATGTGGTGCCGCCTGGTGATCTGGCCATGTGGAAAACAGATCCCTTTCAAGTCGTGGAAAAGGACGGCATCCTCTACGGCCGCGGCGTGGAAGACAACCACCAGGGCATCATCTCTTCGCTTCTGGCCGTCAAGGCGCTGCGCGATGCCGGCGTGAAGCCCGAATGGAATATCGGTCTGGTTCTGGTTTCCGACGAAGAGATGGGATCGGAATACGGTATCAGCCATGTGCTCAAAGAACGGAAAGATCTCTTCCGCCCGGACGATTTCATCATTATTCCTGACGCGGGCAATGAAGACGGCACCATGATCGAAGTGGCCGAAAAATCCATCTGCTGGATCAAGGTGGAGACCATCGGCAAGTCCACCCACGGATCCACACCCGAAAAGGGCGTCAACGCACACAAGGCTTCCGCACACTTCATCGTAAAAATGAATAGCCTCTACAAGACCTTTGATAAAAATGATCCGCTTTTTGATCCGCCTATCTCGACATTCGAGCCGACCAAGAAAGAGGCGAACATTCCCAACATCAACGCCATTCCTGGTGAGGATGTGGTCTACTTCGACTGCCGAATTCTTCCTGTTTACAGTGTGAAGGAGGTTCAAGAGGAAATCGGACGAATCGCCAGAGAAACCGAGAAAAATTTCGGCGTCACAATCACGCTCTCTTATCCCCAACTCGTGGAGGCCCCGCCCGCCACACCGGCGGATGCGCCTGTGTCTTTGGCGCTCAAGCAAGCAATCCGGCATGTACTGAATCGAGATGCCAAACCGATGGGTATCGGTGGAGGCACTGTCGCGGCCTATTTTCGCCAGGCTGGGCTACATGCAGCAGTCTGGTCCACAATCGACGACACAGCCCACGAACCCAATGAATCATGCCACATCGACAATGTGTTGAACGACGCCCGCGTCTTCGCGCATCTGTTTCTCTTTGCAGAATGAGAAGTCGGACCAATCCGTGATCCACAAACAGCAAATGAACTGGAAACGGTTACGTAACAGCGACATGGACTGGTCCATTTTACACAAACGCTCGGCCATCCTGCAAGCTGTACGGAACTTCTTCATCCAACATGATTTTTGGGAAGTAGACGCCCCGCACCTGACGCCCTATCCCACACTGGATGCCAACATCGCTCCGATCGCATCGTCGGTCTCGGACACAGACGGGCGCACTCTGCCACTTTATCTCCACACCTCACCGGAACACGCCATGAAGAAACTGCTGGCCGCCGGAGCGGAACGGATCTTTTTTTTGGGCAAAGTTTTCCGAGACGGAGAATTGACGCGCTTGCACAATCCCGAATTCACCATGGCCGAATGGTACCGGCGCAACGCCACATACTGCGACATCCAGGATGATGTGGAGGCGCTCATCACATCATTGGCCGGGACGGACAAACTATCCTGGCAGGGACGGACCATTGATCTGTCTCGACCGTGGAAACGCATTACGTTGGACGATCTTTTCCGAGACACTGTCGGGATTCCCCTCTCCGACGCCCTGACAAATGCCGGCATGAGGGATGCGCTGCAAACGTGCAATGTCCATTTTGATCCGGAGGATACGTGGGAGACCCTCTTTTTTCGCATTTTCCTGGAATGCATCGAGCCGCACCTGGGCATCGACGCGCCGATTTTTGTGGAAGGATACCCGGCCTCCATGGGTATGATGGCGAAAACAAGGGATAGCGATCCGCGCTGGGTCGAACGGACTGAACTCTACATTGCCGGACTCGAACTGGCAAACGGCTACAGTGAGCTATTGGATGCCGAAGAACAAAAACGCCGCTTTCTGGCGGATCAACAGCGCAACCGGGAGCTGAATCTTCCTGACGGCCCGTTGGACACGGATCTTCTGGATGCGTTGTCAACGGATATCCCTCCGTCAGCCGGTATCGCCATGGGCATCGACCGGCTCATCATGCTCCTGACTGACAGCGCAGACATCCAGGACGTCCTGCCCTTCCCCATGCACCAGTGGATGAAGTCAGACAGGCCATCCCCATCTCAGGACCCGCATGAAGCGACACATTGACCCGCTCGCTACTGCCGCCCTTATCGGCAATGTCATCGCAGTAAGCCTGATACCACTCTTCCTCAAATATTTCACTCCCTACATTGACAGCTGGACCGCCAATGGCATTCGTTACCCCATCGGCGCGCTGGTCTGGATCCCTTGGCTGTGGATGGTCTTTCGTAACGGTCGCGCCGACCGGCGCCTCTGGAAAATGGCGCTACTTCCTACCGTCGCCAACATCTTGGGACAAATCTTCTGGGCCATGACACCTTACTATCTTGATCCGGGACTCATCAGCTTCATGATCAGACTGGCCACCCTCTGGGCTGTGCTGGGTTCATTCATTCTGTTTCAGGATGAACGGCGTCTCCTGCGGAGCCCTCATTTTTGGGCAGGTTTCACTCTGGCTGTGTCCGGATTCGTGGTCATGGTTCTGGGTGGCCGTCAGAGCCTGGGGAGTGTATCAGCTGTCGGAATTCTGATCGTGTTGCTGGCCAGTCTGGGGTGGGCAGCCTATCAACTCACAATCCGCCGCAACCTGTCGCACACCGATCCGCGTACGGCATTCGGCGCTGTGTCGTGCATGACGTCCGTCGGACTGGTCACTGCCATGTTTTGTGCAGGGAATCCCGGACAGGCCCTGGCACTGCCATCAGATATCGTCCTCCTGGTCATTCTGTCCGGACTGGTGGGCATTGCTCTGTCCCACGTGCTGCTCTATTTCGCCATCCGGCGTCTCGGGGTCGCGATCTGCTCCAGCACCAATCTGTCCGGCGCGTTCTTGACTGCGTTACTGTCCTTCCATTTGTTCGGCGAACGGCTCACTTCGCTTCAGTGGTTCGCCGGCTGCATGCTCGTGGCCGGCGGCGTCCTGCTGGTGTATTCGCAAACGCACCTTCGGAGATAGTCGACTCGGATCATGGGGACAACCTCCAGTCGAACGTATGAAAGAAAAATGGACAAGGGAACACGGGTGACAGTCAGGCTCTGAGGTGTTTTATACAGGACAACCGTCGATTTTTCTACGATTACAACCGTGTGCTTAAGGCATGATTCTAAATCAAGAGAATATTTCGCAGTATTTCCCGTAACAAACGAAGAAATTGCTTGACAAATTGTTTTCAATTTACTATTATGCTGTCGAATCATTGTTCTCTTGAATCACCAACCCAAGTTCACCACAATTTTAAAAGGTCATAACACTCTTGTCCAAAATAGGAATTTGAGAAAGATCGGAAAATTGATTTAACAATTT
>CAZDVF010000305.1:0-3932 GCA_964508725.1 uncultured bacterium
CCCACAATCTCTCCCAGGACACCACCACCTGGGGACTATCGATGTCGCCGGGATCCCTTGGAGCGGAACCGATGGTTCCACCGGTATAGATCACCAACACACCATTGGATTCGCACTGTTTTTTCCCACGTTCAACCTTCATTTTCCCCGTCCTCCCGGCTATCCCCCGGCAGAAATTCCATGTTTGTCTCCAGGCATCGCACCCGGTGAACCAACCCGGCCGGATGACGTTAACATACCTTGAAGCGGCACTTCAACCACCCTTCCGTTGAAAGGCATTTGCAGCGAACTTGTTTCTAAACATCAAGCAAGGACTGTTCAGTTTCCAATATCCAATGTTCAATTTCCTATGTCCAAGTAACAGTCCCTGTATCCCCGGGTTGATTTCTTCTTTTCAGTTTGATTCATCTTCTACAGTTGAAAAACCCAAAGCATTTAAAATCAATGAATTAAGGCATACAAAAAATTTGTTGGCACCAGGATTATGAATGCTTGAAAATCAATGGTTTACAAGAGAGAATCCGCTAAGTTATTGAATTAGTTGACGAATAAATGGTGGGAATCTTACACCGGCACTTCGCATCGCACAGGATGCCGCTGCCGGCACTTCCGAACGGATCATATATCGCTTGCTCTCGAAACTGATCTCATCTTCATAAACTTCATTCAGATTACGTCGAAGATCTCCCAGGTTCAATTTGTACCCTTTTGACAACATCAATTCGCTCAGCCGTTTTAGAAGTTTCAATGCAAGAAAACTGCAAAAAACGTGACCGCGGATCGTTGCGTCATACTTGTGATATACCGGCCGGGTTTCCAGTGAAGACTTCATTTCCCGAAACAACCGCTCCACCATCCATAACTGTTTATATTTCAGGGCTATCTCAGAGGCCGGGATGTCCAGATCAGTACGCAATACATATTTGCCGTCATAACGAGATTCATTGGAAACCTTCTCCCGATCGATTGCCATCACCTTTCCGGCCATCTTCACATATTTCCGGTATCCTTTGTTGCCGATCAGCTTCTTTTGTCCCTTTTTCAGCGCTTTTTCCAGGGCGGACAGGATCGCTTCCCGTTTTGCCGCATCCGATTCCGCTTCCTCAGGATTGCGGCAGATCACATACCGGTGGCCATTCACCTCTACATTCTTAACCTCCAACGGTGATGGATCCGTTCTTTTCGTTCTTCCCGGACGCACCGTTTCATACCGGCCACCACGACCCAATACTTCATCCCGAACCTCTTTGCTGTTTCGCATCCGGGCTCCAAGTATGTAATGAAATCCTTTCGCTTCCAATTCCTCGATGTTTGCATCGCTGGTCATGCCACGGTCACACACCACACACACCGATTGAATGTGGAAACGGTGTTTCAATCGCTCCACGATGGGCTCAAGGATCGTCACATCCGTGGTCGATCCAGGCCACATCTCACTGCAGATCGGTTTCCCCTCGTCATCCAACACCACTCCGATTACCATCTGTTTGCAATCCGGACGGTGATCCTTTGTTTTGCCCCGTTCACCGAATCCCTCTCCTCCTTCTCCTTCAAAATATAAACTCGTCGTATCCATAAAGACCATCTGCAATGAACTGAACAAATCCCGTGTTTTCTGGAACAAACGTTCTTCCAGGTGATGATATGTCCGACGGGAAGATAAGGGATCCTCCTCATTCCAGTCTTCCGTCGGTTCTCCAAGCCATGCCATGGCTCGATACAAATGATGTAGCTGCAAATCCTCCGTTCCATCCACACGATAATGTATGCGCCATTGATCACATTGAGAATCGGGACCGGACTTCATCAGCCGGTGCAATACTGTCAGAAAGACTGCTCGTTCCATGTCAAATTTGTATTTTCGGCCTTGCACTAAAGCTTTAATTTCTTTATCGATTCCCATCTCTTTCCATAACTTTTCAAACACCAGAGACGGTCCAACGATTTTGCGTTTCGATGTAGGTGTTTCCGATCTCTTGTATTCAGCGAGAACAGCTACTTTCTTTGAAAGTTTTGCTCCGGAAATCAACAAAGAGTCTAATTGTTCTGATTCGAGTACTTTTTCCACCCGTCCCAGGTTATGAATGACTTTTTGTTTTGATTTACCGTTCACCCATTTATTTTCCACTATCATGATGTATTCGTATTGTCCGATTTTCTTAATTCTAAAAAACATGTTATTCCCTCCTTAAGCAACCAATGAGATTAAACCAGAAGGGAACATATTCGTCAAATAGATATTCTATTCTTTAGCACCATGTTTTTCGCATTTTGACGACCTCGATTTTGTAACATATTGATTTTAAATAATCTTCATTTTCAATGTTGGGCGAGGCTGTAGAAGATGAATCAAAGAAAAAACAATTTTTCGTAATGAAAGGAGGTGTCTATCGGGTAGCTTTACTAATTTCTTGTTATTAAATTTCTTGGTTTAAACAACAGCTTTGGGTGTGAACACCCATCGCAAGGAGGAAAAAATGAAAAAGTTCTATTTATTCGCGATGATTATCTTTTTGTTTTCGCTTATTGCTCATGCAGCATTTACCGAGGAGAATATTACAAATGATATGGCTTATAATGCTGCTCAAGATTTTGTAGTTGATGAAAATGGATATGCCCATTTTCTCTATACAAAACAGTTTCAATTTTCTGGCAAGACTTACCACAATCTATACTATCTGTACTTACCCCCAAAAACTGGACAAAGAGTTAAGGTGTAAATTAGACCTATAATTTGATCCAGGAGGGTAAGATGTCAAGGAAGCGAAAAAAGTATGATGCAGGGTTCAAAAGTAAAGTAGCGATTGAAGCGTTGAAGGAGGAATTAACGCTATCGGAGCTATCGAGCAAGTTCAGCGTTCATGCGAATCAAATCAGCCAATGGAAGAAAGCAGCAAAGGAGATATTGAAGGAGGGTTTCACGCGGAAACGTCCGCAATCAGTCAAAGAGCATGAAGAGCTTGTGGAAGAGTTATATCGCCAGATCGGCCAGTTAAAAGTAGAGCTTGACTGGTTGAAAAAAAAATCTGGACTTTTCACTGGCTGAGCTTCGCGCGATGATTGACGTAAGGCATCCCACGTTGACAGTAAGTCGGCAATGTGAATTGCTGGGATTGTCCAGATCCAGCCTTTATTATCGAAGCCGGCGTGACGATTCCTTCAATCTGCATTTGATGAGCTTGATCGATGTCGAATACACGCGGCATCCATTTCTGGGCTATCCACGTATGACGCAATGGTTGAAAAGGCAGGGATATAAAGTGAACAAGAAACGGGTTGCGCGCTTGATGCAAATAATGGGAATCGAGGCGATCTATCCCAAGCGGAGGACAACAGTCCCGCATCCTACCCACAAAAAATATCCCTACTTGTTAAGAGGGCTGAGCATTGATCACCCTGATCATGTTTGGGCTGCGGATATTACTTATGTCCGAATGAGCCGGGGCTTTGCCTATCTCGTAGCCGTAATGGACTGGTTCAGTCGCTTTGTTATTTCCTGGGAATTATCAAATACCCTGACTCCCGATTTCTGTGTCGACGCATTGGAGAGGGCGCTATCTGAGGATCGACCTGAGATATTCAATTCCGACCAGGGAAGCCAGTTCACATCCGACGAGTTCACGGCCGTCCTGAAAGATCATCGTGTTGAAATCAGCATGGATGGACGCGGACGCGTGTTCGACAATATTTTCATTGAGCGGCTTTGGCGAACAGTAAAATACGAAGAAATCTATCTTTACGACTACTCAACAATTAGTGAGGCTCGCAAGCGGCTTCATGTCTATTTTGAATACTACAATACACAGAGATATCATCAGTCTTTGGGATATCGGACGCCAATGGAGATCTATCATGCTGTTTAGCGCCGTCGTTTGGGAAGAGCGTAGCACGAACGCAAACTGCGTCAAGGGCAAGCCACGTTCCGTGGTGCT
>CAZDVF010000306.1:0-3878 GCA_964508725.1 uncultured bacterium
AAGAGTATGGTTTTAACCGGACACTCATGAGACTCCCTCCATGGATGGGCTGCCGATGAATCGTCCAACAGCCCAACTGATAATCCGAAGGTCATCCATCAGCGAGACGAATTGCTTGGGCAGAAGTGACTGCGCTCCATCGGACAACGCGTGATCCGGATCGTTGTGTACTTCGATGATCAGGCCGTCGGCACCTGCAGCAATGGCGGCCCGTGCCATGGCGGCGACATTGTCACGAATGCCGATGCCGTGGCTCGGATCAGCAATGATGGGCAAGTGGCTTCGTTTCTTCACCACCGGAATGGCTGAGATGTCCATGGTGTTGCGCGTGTAGGTTTCAAACGTGCGTATTCCACGTTCGCACAAAATGACATTCGGATTCCCGGATGCGATAATGTATTCGGCCGCCATGAGCAAGTCTTCAATGGTTGCGGCCATACCGCGCTTAAGGAGAACAGGTTTATTCACTTTGCCCAGTTCTTTGAGAAGCGTAAAGTTGGGCATGTTGCGGGCGCCGATCTGCAGGATATCCACATAGCGGGCTACCAGATCGATGGTTGACACATCCATGACCTCGGAAACCGAGAGCATGCCGTTTTCTGTTGCTGCCTGACTGAGATAATGGAGTCCTAACTCCCCCAATCCCTGAAAGCTGTAGGGTGATGTGCGCGGTTTGAAGGCGCCGCCTCGCAAGATTTTTGCGCCACCTTTGCGAATACTACGCGCAATCGTGTGGATCTGATCTTCATTCTCGACTGAGCACGGCCCAGCCATGATGATGATTTCATTTCCGCCGATAGATAAGTGACTTGAGGTGACCAGTGTGTCAAACGGATGGAAGGATCGTCCGGCAAGACGATACGGCTCTTTTACCTGGTGAACATGTGCGATAGACTCATCCGACAATATAGTGGAAGTGTTTTTGCGACTGGTGTCACCAATAATGCCTAAAATAATCCCTGATTCACCTGTTTGTCGGTAGACGCGAAGCCCAATACGTTCAAGCTGCTGTATCACAGACTGAATTTGCATATCGGTTGCTTCTTTTTTCATGACAACGATCATCATATTCTCCCAATTCATTGCTGTATAGTACGACAGATTGTCATAATCCGCATGTATAGTCGTCTCAATGCGGCTGAGGGGATGGGTTGATGTGGTAAACTGAGAATTCTTTCAATGATCTGTTGTTCTCTTGTTTCATCACGAACAGGTTGTGTCTCTTGCGATTTGAGTTCTCCGATGCTGATCGCTGTACGCGCGCGAAGAACAAGAAGTTTGAGCAGTTCATCGTCGATTTGGTTTATTCTCTGTCTGAGATGTTTGATTTTATCGTTCACTTTGTCTCGTTCTCCTCAAAAAAAACCCACTCTCGGTTGAAAGTGGGCTGGATTGTGATCAGTTTTTTCAGTGGCTTTATTAGATCATATCCCTCCCACGGGGTTCTCGCTAAAATAAAACCCAATAAAGAAAAAACGAAAATCACGGTGGTTAGAATGGGACATTGGTATCATTTCGATTTACTTGCTTAATTACTAAAATATATTTTAAAGATAATCATTTTATCGGTATTTGTCAAGTTATTCGTAATGGAATGCATAGAAAAATCCTTGCAAATCTGATTCAATTTATGTATAATGATGTCATGTTTTTCATGAATATGTAGGATTAATGCCATGAATTCATTCTATGAATGTATTTGTTCGCGACGCTCCATTCGCCGTTTTCAAGACAAGCCAATTGATGAAGATCTATTGATTAAACTGGTCAATGCTGGCCGGCTGGCTCCATCAGGAGCCAATATTCAACCACTGGAATTTGTGCTTGTGAATGATCCATCATACGTGGATAAACTGTTTCCATATCTTAAGTGGGCAGGTTACATTACACCAGCTGGAAATCCACCTGACGGGGAACATCCTGTTGCCTATTGTGTCGTCTTGGTAGATATTGGCAAGAAAAAAAAGGGTGGTGAAGTGGATGCCGCCGCCGCTATTTCGACGATTTTGCTCACGGCCTGGTCTTTAGGAATTGGCAGTTGTTGGCTGGGCGCGATCAATCGAAAGCAGATTAAAAAGCTGTTGAAGATTCCACATCATCTGCACGTTGATTCTGTGATAGCTCTGGGGTATCCCAACGAAAGACCAGTTCTTGAAGATGCCGGTGAATCGATTCAATATTGGAAAGATCAAACGAACATTCTTCATGTTCCAAAACGCAAGATTGAAACGATACTTCATAAGAATGGCTACGGTGTTTTCATCCAAAAACCGGACGGCAGATTATAAAGGATTGTCAATTTGGGCAAAGAGAACGTGAGAGAAAGACGCAACCAGAGACACAGATCCAGACCACCCAGACAATCAGATGAACAAGTTGACAAGGCCATAGCTGACGTGCAAGCTGCTTTGTACGACAGGCTGGAACCTGCTATTATACGCGAGTTAAACGGATTTCAACGTAAGCAGGTTTACCGGTTTTTTGAGAGAACATGTGAATATAAAGTGAAAGCAGTTCGTGAAAATGACGATCTTATTCTCAAAGTATATCCCTTGGGACAGTTACGTCGTATCGCCGAACAAAAAACGCAGCTGGTGTTGATGAAAGGGAAGCCTGAGTCTTTACCTCCAATGGATTCATACCAGCGATTTCTAATCCACGATTACTTGAAAGACCGCGATGGCGTCAAGACAGAAAGTTCCGGTGAAGCAGGCAAAGACAGGCATGTTGAGATTCATCCGGTTTTCGGACGAACAACAAAAAAAGCTAAAAAACGGAGACTCATCTGATAAGTGCGAGCGAAATGTTCGATCGAGATATATCATTTGAGAAAGGAAATAAACAATGAAGCCGCAAGTTTTGGTCGTTGATGATGACCAGTCGGTACTCTATACAGTGAGAAGGATTTTAGAGAAGGCCAAGTTGAATGTAGAGACAGCCGATAGCGGCAAAGCATGTGTCCAAAAAATTCAGGATGGTTTCACTGGCCTGGTGTTAATGGATATACTTATGCCAGAGATGGATGGTTGGGATACAATTCGAATACTCGTCGAAAAGAAACTTATTGATCGCATCATTATCTGCATGTTGACCGGAAAGGATGAGCCTGGTGAGAAGATGGCAGAACTGAAAGAATATGTGCTAGACTACTTAACCAAACCTTTTCAACCTGTTAAATTGGTTGAAGTAGTGAAGACCTATTTATCATACCTCGATTCACCTGATTCTTCAGTCATGAATCGTCATTAACCCAACGGCAATCCATGACGAATCCAAGCCTTGTCATTATCGGTTCATCAGCGGGAGGGCCGCGCGCCTTACAAGCAATTTTCAGTGACCTTCCCTCTCTGAATGCTATTATTGTCCTCATTCAGCACATGCCCAAATTTGTCAATCAGTCACTCACAAACCATTTGGATGCTGTAACTGAGATGTCTGTCCGTTTGTCTGAGGAGGGAGACATCTTGTCAAGGGGCACAGTGTACGTTGCCCCCAGTGAGAAACATTTGATTTTTGAGAGAAATCGAGTCATTCATCTAACCGACGATGATAAAGTCAATTATGTTCGTCCCTCAGTGGACATAACGATGATGTCAGTTCACAAACTGTCCGAACGGCGCATCATTGGCATCATTCTGACAGGGATGGGTAAGGACGGCGCCGCAGGACTCATCCACCTCAAACATCTTGGCGGAATTACCATGGCTCAGAATGAAGAGACCAGCGCTGTATTTGGCATGCCCAAGGAAGCCATTCGAACCGGTTGCGTGGACTTTGTGATGACGCCAAATCAGATGCGCGACAAACTCATCGCATTGGTTGGTTTGATTGATCTTCAAACCACTAGCTCAGCTAGTGGTTCTCGATCCTAAACTGGA
>CAZDVF010000307.1:0-3869 GCA_964508725.1 uncultured bacterium
CGATGGCGTCCAGATGTACGATAATGCGACTGATGCATGGATGGGTTTTCCTGCGGCGCACTATCCCACCGGCGGACGGATCAACGCGATCTTAGCCGACAGCGCCGCCGTGTGGGCGGCCACGGACCAGGGCGTGCTCAAATACCTGAAAAGCGAAAACCGGTGGCGCCGGTTCACCACCGAAGACGGGCTCCTATCCAATTCCGTTCGCTGGATTCTGTTGGACAATGACGATGTGTGGTTCGGCACAGCGCGGGGCCTGACACGTTTTTTCTGGAATACACCTTACCGGATTGATTGAAATTGACATCCAAATTAAACATCATTTTATTACAGGGAGGAATCATCCATGAAACGGATTATTCTGGCAATCATCATCCTGGTTTTCATTTGTTCGAACGCGTTCGGACAGATCGAGAAGGGAGATACGGAAGTCAGCCTTATGGGATATTTCAACACAATTGTCGGCGATGACATTGACGCCAATGCATCGGGCAGCATACAGCTCAGTTACGGGAAATATTTCAGCAAGTATCTGATGATCGGCGTGGCGCCTATCCTGTCGTTCAATACAGGCGAAGATGAGGATGGCGATCCTACAGTTGAGACAGACTGGAGCGGATCAGCTTTCTTCAATCTGAATTTGACCTCGGCTTCCAAGATCGTTCCCTATGTCACTGGCCAGTACTACCAGTTCACCTTTGACATCCCCGACGATGCAGAGTTCAAGGATTTTTCGTACGTCAACATCGGATTCGGTGTGAAAAATTTCATCAACGAGTATGCCGCGTTCAACGTTCTGATCACGCGGGGTTTTTCACTTGCCGAGGATTCTGACTGGGCGATTATTTCTGTACATACAGGACTGTCGTTTATTTTTTAAGAGCGGGAGCAAGTCACTCCAAGTCAATGCAGCAGAGTTGGCAAGCCGTTCAGATGACTGTACGAATGGTGACTTTGCGGAATGCAGACAATAGTAAACGCGGGTAACAATCTCTCGAAGGGGAGACCGTCATGAAGTGTGAAAAATATGGGATCGCACTGGTTCTGATTTTTTCCGGACTGGTTCAGGCGCAGTTTTCACTCTATCTGGAACACCAGATTCCGATCTCGTCCGGTCAGGTCGCTGCGCTGGAGTTCAGCCAGGATGGACGTTTCCTTGCCGTCGGACTCGGACGGGGTGGAATCCACTTGTGGGATATTGAAGCCGGCCGGGAAGTTCACATCCTCAAGGAACACAGGGGCAGTGTGAACTGTCTGGTTTTTGATTCCAGAGGGCAGAGGCTCTATTCCGGCGGCAGAGACGGCAAGATCGCTGTCTGGGATTTGTTTTCCGGAAATGCCGAGCTGACGCTGAAGGATTTCCGATCGTACATCCAATGCGTGGCGTTGTCGCCGGATGACCGGCTCATCGCAGCGGTCGGCAAGAAACGGGACGTGTTTCTCTGGGAGATTCCGGCGGGAAAGCTGAAAGGAAAATTGTCCTCAGGGCATCGCAAGGATGTCATTGCCGCGGCTTTCAATGCCAGCGGCGATCAGCTTCTCACTGTCGGTCTGGACCGGCAGATGATTGTTTGGAATCCCCTCTCTATGCAGCTGATCCGCAAGACTGCGATCGAGTCGCGAACCATGTCCGGATCGGGAATCGACATCAAGTCCGCAGGATTCAGTTTTGACCGGCATTTCGTGGGTGTGGGCATTCAGGAGCACGTGCTGGCCAAGGGCGGTCGGGGCATGATTTTTAAATACAACATGTCCTTTTTCGACTGGAAGACAGGCGCAGAGATCGAGACGCTCACCGGCAACCGGAAGGACGTCGAATTCTTCACCATCTCGCCGGACAAGCAGTTTGTTGTTGCGGATAATTCCACGCTGCAGACGCATCAGATCTCATTCTGGAATATCCAGAAAGGCGTTGTAGAGAGCAACTATCCAATAGACGGCAAGATTACGATGGGCGCTTTGTCACAGGACGGCCGCTGGCTTGCAGTGGCGTTTCAGGACGCCCAGGCCAGTTCCAGGAGTCACGTGTACGTTTGGAAGCTGTCTGGCATCGACGGATATGCCCGGTTTGATACAGGGCAGCCTGTCCGTACCGCTGAAGCCTCGGGATTCGGCGCATCGATGAAGCTGACCACACCCGAAGAGCCGCTCATCGGATTCGGCCAGCGGAGGCGTCTTGCTGTGCTGACTTTTGACAGTCCGGGACTTGAGGAGGACGTTGCGCGGACCGCATCCTATTTACTGGAAGGCAAGCTGGGCAACAGTCCGCTCGTTGAGCTGGTTGAGCGGAACCAGATCGATCAGGTTCTGTCCGAACTCCGATACCAGCAAACCGGTTTGACTGCCTCTAACGCGGCAGAAGTGGGCAGGCATCTCAACGCTGAGTACATCCTTATCGGCAGCCTGAACAAGCTCGGCAATCTGCTGATTGTGACGGTCAAATTGGTCAACGTCCAGACAGCTCAGATCGAAGGAACGCGCGAGGTGCAGGCCAGCAATGCGACGATCGAGAGCATCAGCGACATGATTTCTCTTCTGGCGCCGACCATTGCGCGGTATTGATTTTTTTTGATCAAGGATCGATGATCAAACACAGAGTTCGCAGAGAATAACAGGTTATTATTTGCCGCTCTATTCTCCTGTTTGATCGAATGTTTTGTTTCAGTGGGCTCAGTGGTGGATGATGTGGATTGAAAAAGGAAAGGCGCATCAACTCGATGCGCCTTTTTGGTAACTACATGTTATGATAAAATGAATAGATAAGGTGTTCTTAGTGTATCAATATTGGATTTCTCACGATTCGTTTTCCGATAAAATAATTATCGATGAGAGAAACAATAAAACTAAGGGAGAAGGGGAAATGCAAATGACGCCAATGTACTTAATTATCACAATATTTATTGTTGTTGCTACAATTTGGATTTTTATCAATACAATCATTACAAAGAAGTGGAGAAATCGTGCTCCAGGTGAAACAGAAAGTTGGAAGTTTGGTGTTTTTTATTATAATCCTGGTGATAAACGGATTTTCTTGCCCAAAAGGACGGGTTTGGGAATTACATTCAATTTTGCTCAACCGTTGGCGATTGTCTTATCCTTAATATTCATTTTTGGTGTGATCTTCGTGGTGATTTTAGTAGGTTAATTTGGTGACATTTTTTTCGTTGTAGTGCAATATCGTCAAAGAAGTGACTGAAATGGTACGTATCGATATGCAACACACCCCGAAGTGCGTCACATATATTCCATTCCGTCCGACAATGAAAGAAGGCGCATCAACTCGATGCGCCTTTCTGTCAATGACATGTTATGCGAACCTCTTACCAGCGACCACGACGATGACGTCCTCCGCTTCCAAACCGGGGATTGACCACATTGCTGTAAATCGATCCGAATGTATAACGGAATCCGACAGAAAAACGGTAATCGTAATCCGTGGCGATTTGTTTCCGATGCAGCAGGATCTCTTCTTCTGTCGCCCCCTCATTGGATAGTGCAAGCTGATCCCTGATCATGGAAAAACGTCCTGAAATATCCAGGGAAAAACCCTCAAACAGGCGAAGATCCAGATTGCAGTACATATCCACTTTGTTCTTTGTGAAGTCGTGGAAGTAATGCGATCCCTCCAGCGTCGAACGGAGGGAGCCCCAACGCTCTTTCAGTTCAAAGGTGGCGGAGAGACTTTCGTAAAAAAGGGATTCCTCCTTTTTATCATAAATGGTTTCTTCTCTGTAGCGAATTTGATTAAAAACCGTTTTGTATAAAAATCGGAATTCCCTGCGCGTGTAATCGGAGTAGGGAAACACGTTGAATTCAAGGGCCGGCGCAATTTCGTAAGACATGCCGATATTTCGGTATGTCGATGA
>CAZDVF010000308.1:0-3865 GCA_964508725.1 uncultured bacterium
TGATCACATCGGGCGCATCCACACCCAAACGCGCGAACAACGGCTCGGTGAAATTCAGGCCGATGAGAATAAATACACCGAAAATAAGCAGCTGGGTCAAACCCAGTCCGCACACACCGATGATCTTGCCCACCATCAGCTCAAGCGGCTTGATGGACGAAACAATGGTTTCGGTGATACGCTGCGACTTCTCTTCGATCACACTGCGCATGAGCATCAGGCCGTAAATCATGATCATGAGAATCATAACATACGTGAGAATGTAACTCAACGCGAAACTGGCGCCGCCGCTCTTTTCGATCTCTCCCCTGTCCGTCACCTGACGGCTGTTAAGGCGAACCCGTCCCTGGCTCATTGCGTCACGGATTTCTTCGACAGGAAGCCCGCGCGATTCAAGCTGCAAGTTGGTCACAATCCATGAGAAGGATCGGGAAAACGACTCCTGTTCATCAAAATCGCCTACATTCCGCGCAGCATAAGTGATTTCGCGTGAAGTGAGAACATCTTCAGGCACGACCATATACCCGTCGATCTCCTTGCGAATGACGCGCTGCTGAAGCCCTTCGAGAGTCGCCTCCAGCCCGTCGGAACCGATTTGAACATCGGAGAATTGGAACTTGGGCTCGCCGCCCTTCAGTGTGTCGGACTGCATTTTGGCGAACGACTCAAAAATCTCGCCCGTCTGATCGACAATCACATAGGTCTTGGTCGAAGGCCGGAACAGCGCGCTGAAAATAAAAAAACCGGACATCAGGAGGATGATGATAAGAGGGAACAACAGCGTGCCGATGATGAATCCCTTGGATCTGGCTCGGGTCAGATACTCCCGCTTGATGACAGCGATGATTTTCGAATTCATTGCGTCCCTCCTTTCTCACTTGTTCCACCCATCGACTCGAGAAAAATATCGTGCAGGGAGGGATCTTTCATCTCGAACTTGCGGACCGTCACCGCAGCAACAGCTTCCTTGAGCAAACGCTGGGGATCGCCGCCCGGCGCTAATTGAACTTCCACATAGTTGCCGTAATTATCAAACGTCTTGATCTGATTGGAGGACTTGAGAAATGCGTCGCTTCCCTCGTATTCCAGAATGATGTTCTGCCGTCCGAAGCTCTTTTTGACCTCTCCCAGCTTGCCGTACAATACCTTCCGCCCCTTGTTGATAAGGAAGATTTCTTCACAGAGCTTCTCGGCGCTCTCCATGACGTGAGTCGAGAAAATCACAGTCGTGCCGTTCTGCTTGAGTTCCAGCAGGATCTCCTTGATCACATTCTGGTTGATGGGATCAAGACCTCCGAACGGTTCATCCAGAATCAGCAGTTTGGGACGGTGCAGAATGGTGCCGATGAACTGGATCTTCTGCTGCATTCCTTTTGACAACTCTTCGATCTTCTTGTTTTTCCAGTCGGAGAGATCGAGCCGCTCCAGCCACATATCGATGGCCTTACGGGCCTCTCCCTTGTCCATACGCTTGAGTTCCGTGAGAAAGCGGAGCAGGCGCCCCACCTTCATTTTACGGTACATGCCCCGCTCTTCTGGCAGATAGCCGACCAGGTCGTTGGCCGTCTTGGCGTCGCGGTTTCCCAAAACCGCCACTGAGCCCGAATCGGGAATGATGATGTTCATGATCATCCGGATGGTCGTGGTCTTACCCGCCCCGTTGGGACCCAGCAGGCCGAAGATGACGCCCTCGTCGATGGAGAATGACACATCATCCACGGCCTTGAAATCCCCAAAGGCTTTCGAAATGTGTTCCACACTCAGCACACTCATGCAGTCTCCTCTTTGTTTGGTTGGATCAAGTAAACGATCCGCCGCCAGAGGCGGTGGCTTTAAGACTCCCGGCGGAGCCGGGGGGCTTAAAGTAGGCAGGTATCTGCCGTCCAGTTTAGGATCGAGAACCACTGGCAGAGCCAGGGGTTTGAAGATCAATCACATGAAATACACGTCAAAGGTTCAATTAATTCACAGAACTTTGACAAATCTGTCAATTCCCCCATGCGCTGTCATTCCTGTCCCGTATCAAGTGCGGGATTATCTCCAGCACACTGCTGTCCAAATTAAATTCTAAAAATAGCTATTTTGGACAAGAGTGTCTCCAGCAGAATTATAGGGAGAGGAGGTGGATTCCGGCTCAAAACACCACCGGAATGACAGGTCGTAGGACTTACAGATTTTAATCACCGTCAATCATACAGCCATCACTTGCTGATATAATCCGCCCAAGATCTGGAAATTTCTCACCCCTTGCCGCGTAAACACAAACCGCACCGTCACACGGTCAGGTTGAAGATTGTTCCGAACCGCGTACAAACTGAGAAAGGAGAATCCCTTGAGAGCCACGCCATACTCCCAAACATCAGTGTCGAGGACCGGTAGCCCCTCCACTGACGGAAATCTAGTGACGCTCATTTTTCGGCTATCTTCGGGAGCGTATCCAAAATTTGCTTCATGGTATGCCGATATGATTCGAAAGCCTGGCGTCCTTTTTTAGTCATCTGAAGCATGGTTCGTGGAATTTTTTTTACAAATTCCTTTTTGATCTCGATATACCCTTCCGTTTCCAGTTTTGTCAGATGGGACGACAAGTTTCCTCGGGTTAATCCGGTCTGATTCATGAGAAACAGAAAATCGGCACTCTCAACAACAAAAAGATAGGCGAGAATCAAAAAGCGGGCCGGTTCATGGACAACGCGATCAATATCTGTTGGAGAATGCATTTGATCCCGATCCTTCGCCGCTGGATTCAACATGAACCTCCTTCAGGCTCGGGATATTGATTCAGAAACCGAATGAAATGAGCCATTCCCACAATGAAAATCAGTCCACCACTGATATTGAACATCAGTGGGATACCGTGGTGTATTGCACTTCCACGGGCAAACAGGATCTCCCCGATAATCACGGAAACAGAAACAAAAATTCCGTAAACAAACAAGCGTTGGAATTCCAGTAAAAAACCTCCGGCGAAAAACGCTGCAAGAAAGATCAGACTCATAACGGCAGGAGCGATCCGTTGCGCAAATTGTGATTGAACAGTCAAAAAGACGACAAATCCGACAATCAGCATCAATGTAGTAAGGCCAAACGCTATCAGGATCATTCGACGATTTTTTTTCTGGCGCTGTCTGCCAAATTGCACGGTTCCCAATCTTGGAATTACGATCCTTCTTTTCCCGAAACGCACAAGGAGCCACCCTCCCCACAACACGGGAAGTAGAATCATGGAACTCCAGAAATCGCCAAGGCCTATATCGTTGATCAATGGAATGTTGGCAAATGTGATGAGAAACAATCCAATGTACATATCGTAAAGACCGTCAACAAAAGTGGATCGAAACACGCGTTTCTCAATGTCGGTGAGATCCAGGCTCGGCTTCATGAAGCACCTCCTTGGGTGGAATGTGAAGCAACCAAGCTAACACGCTCCCCGAAAAGAGACTTGTGAACGGCTGCCGGTTAAATGATTCGTTAATTCCATTGACTTTGATCCTAGCGTACTGACCTTCAACAGATAGGTCTGAAGGTCATACTGGTTTGCGATGCAAACTAATCTACAACAATAAACACAATTGTCTTCATAAAGTCAAGGAATTTTTTAAAAACCGTTCATTTTTATTTATATCGTAGCCATTTCAGAGCTTCGCGAATTGAAGGCTTTTTCCCATACATGAGAATGCCGACCCGATATATCTTGGCTGCCAGCCAGATCAGAAGCGCAGTTGACGCCGTGCCCCAGTTTGTGCTGAGCACCTGGATGTTGGCGAACGGCAGGGGCTCGCCTGTTTCGGCGTTCACCACCACGCCCTCGATGTGCATGCGTGCTTGCGCAACGGCAAAGCCCGGAGCAAACAACTCAACACCT
>CAZDVF010000309.1:0-3864 GCA_964508725.1 uncultured bacterium
ATTCCCGCTGTTGTGTATTTTCGTTCCCATTCTCCGTTTCGGGCGGGCCTTTCTCCGGCTCGTCAGACAGGATATCCGCCTGGTGTTGATGTTGCTTCTGGTTTCACCTCTCTACTTTCTCTGCACTTTTTTTTGGGTGTTCGGATTCTTGAGCAAGAGCCGCCATCAGGCGGCCAAGATTCAATACGTCCCGCATGGAGACGAAGTAAACGCGGAAGGAGATCAACCGTGAAAATACTGATTACAGGAGGCGCGGGTTTTATCGGATCGCACCTCTCCCAGACTCTGGTGGACCGGGATAATGACGTCACGGTTATCGACGATCTGTCCACCGGACTTTATGACAACATTGCGCGTCTGGCCGGACGTGACAATTTCCGGTTCATCGTGGATACAATCCTGAACCTCAAGACGATGGAGCCGCTGGTCCGTGAAAGCGATATGGTGTTCCATCTGGCAGCGTCGGTGGGCGTCAAGCGGATTGTGGAGCGTCCGGTCGAGACGATCGAGACCAATGTGCTGGGATCCCACGCAGTGATGAGTTTGGCCGCCAAGTACAACAAGAAGGTCATCCTCTTTTCCACATCCGAAGTCTACGGGAAGAATGCATCTTTGCCCTTCAGTGAGGGTGATGACTGCGTGTTTGGCACAACCCAGAAAAGCCGGTGGAGTTACGGTTGCACCAAAGCCCTTGATGAATTCCTCGGCCTGGCCTATCACAAGGAGCAGGGCCTGCCCATTGTCATCGTCCGCGTCTTCAACATGATCGGCCCCAGACAGACGGGGCGGTACGGCATGGTGGTGCCCACATTCGTTCGTCAGGCGCTGCGCAACCAGCCTATCACAGTATACGGCGACGGCAGTCAGTCACGCTGTTTCACCTACGTCACCGATCTAGTGGATGCATTGATACACCTGATGCAGAAGAGTGAAGCTGTGGGTGAAATATTCAATATCGGCAGCACCGAGGAGATCACCATCGGCGACCTGGCGCAAAAGGTGAAAGAGAAAACAGAATCCATCTCGGAGATTGTTTTCATTCCCTACGAAGAGGCGTATGAAGAGGGATTCGAAGACATGGCCAAGCGGATTCCCGACGTTACTAAAATCGGCCAGTTCATTGGGTTCAAGCCCAGAACCGGTCTGGACAAATCACTGGACCAAATCATCGCGTTTGAGAAAGAGGTTCTGAACCAGTGACACGGGAGATCCCTGACATGCAGACCTATTGGCTGGGCAAACAGCGTCCCAAAAGACAGCTGGATATCGCAGTGCTCATCCTTCTTCTTTTGGCGGGAAGCTTCCTCAGGATGTGGAATCTGGGGCAGTCCAGTTTTTGGGTGGACGAGGTAAACACCGTGTTTGCGGCTGAATCGGTTGTTGAGCGGGGAGACTTTGCACTGCCGTCAGGCATGCAGTACGGGCGGGCGCCGCTCTACACCCATTCGGTAGCCTTGACTTATCGACTTCTTGGCGTGAGCGAAGCCACGAGCCGACTGTCTGCCGCTCTGTTCGGCGTCCTCTCCATCCTTGGAATCTATGTGTTGGGGCGCGCCCTTCTTGACCGCTGGACAGGTCTGGCCGCTGCATTTTTCCTGACCTTCTCGCACTTTGCTGTGGGCTGGTCGCGGGTGACGCGAATGTACACCCTGCTCCAGCTTTTAACCCTGATCGCTGCATTCTGCTTTATCCGCGGATTCGAAAGTAAAAAACCGTCTGACGATTCCGGACGCTCTGTTGAAAATAAATCGTCACTGGTCGAGCGATGGTCGCGTGTCCTGGGCATTTCAGGCGTGTCCATTCCCTGGCTGGCGGGATGTTGTATGATTGTGGCGGTTGCCATTTTCAGCGTGCATCTGCTGGGTGTTTTTCTCGCTGCCGGTCTGGTCACTTTCATCGCAGGCATGGCTGTGATTACGCTCCTGTTCGAGACGGGATCCCTGCGTTGGCAGAACAAGTATGTGCTAGCACTGATCGTTTCTGTTGTTACTGGTGCGGCGATCTGGGCTGCTATGCCCTCACTACGCATTTCCGTCCAGCAATTTCTGGCTTACACGCCGCCCTGGGCCACCGGCCCGTCATCGGCGCAGAGGCGTGCCTATCTGTTCGACTTTCTCATCTCGGCCGAGCGGTTTCCTTTGGCCGCGTTTTTTTCCATCGGCTGTGTTCAGGTTCTCACACGGAGGTCCAAGCCGGGCTGGTTGGCCCTGGTTCTTCTGTCCACACCTTTGGCCCTGCTGAGTGTTGTGTTTACGCACCGGGTTCCAACGTATCTGTTCAATGTTTATCCCTTCTTCCTGCTGATTGCAGCATGGGGTGCCGTCAATCTGATTCGGAGCGAACAGATCCGGCTTCCCTCCGATACGTTTTGGAGCCGGATTCGTTACCGCAACGGCGTCGCAATGCTTTTCTTCGCGGTTTTCCTTGTGTCGCCGTGGCTGCGCATCACGCTGCACATCCCCTTTCAAGGGGATGGAGCGACCAACATGGCCGTGGGTCACGATGAATGGCGCGAGGCCAGCCGGCGTGTCCTCTCCGCAAAACAGGAAGGCGACCTGGTTATCACCAGCCTGCCCCAGGTGGCGCTGTACTACGGGCTGACATCCGACTTCGGGCTGAACTGGAACAACCTGGAGCAGGCCCGCGAGAAAGAATGGCGAAATGCAGACGGCCGGTATGCTGACGTGTATGCCGGCATCCCCTGTATTCTATCGCTTGAGGAGTTGCGTTCGTTGATTGCTTCTCACACCTCAGGCTGGCTGGTCATCAGCCGATTCCATCTCGACAGCCCTATTGTCACACCGGAGGACGTTCGTACGTTCATCCATAATGATTTGGGCGAGCCGGTACTGACGGCCCGGGAATCGGTTTTCGTCTACAGGTGGGGAGCGACTCCGAAGGGCGGCGCTTGAGCTTCCGCCGGGGAACAGTGTACCTGACGGCAGCCTGGTCGGTGGTCGTTCTCACGGGCTACGTGTTCAACGTGTGGCTGGCCCGCACATTCACAGCTGACCAGTACGGAGTCTACGGCGTGGTCATGGCCGTTCTTGTCTGGATCGAGATTGTGATTATTAACGGCCTGCCTTACGCTGTCCAGAAGTTTGTGGCGTCCGATTCAGAAAACGCAGGCGCCATCCTTCACGCTGCCGGGCGGATACAGGCGGTCGTAGCGGTGATCCTTTTCGCTGTATCCTATTTGGCTGCTCCACTCATCGCCGCTTTTTTCCGGGATGCGCGGTTGACGTGGCTCTTTCGCCTTGCGTTTGTGGATATTCTGGTCTACGGATTCTTCCACCTGCTGGCTTCGTATCAGAACGGACTGCGCCGGTTCGGCAGGCAGTCTTTACTCTTCGTATTTTATGCGTTTTGCAAACTGGGCTGTGTGATGGCCTTCGTCTCGCTGACCGGATCGCTCCAGGGTGCACTGGCGGCCAACGTGGCGGCGTCTGTTCTGGGTCTTGGTCTGGGTCTGGTCTTTCTCGACCGGCGTGGACGGCAGCCATCGTGTGACGTCCGCGCTCTGGTCCGATTCGCAACACCGTCTCTGCTCTACTTTCTCATGCTCAGTCTGCTTTTTTCTATCGATCTCTGGGCAGTGAAGATCTTTCTGCCAGACCAGACGGTTGGGCATTACACAGCCGCTTCTGTCGTGTCCAAAATCCCATACTACGTTTTTTTGGGACTCAGCTCTACAGTGCTTCCGACCGTTTCAGGTGGTCTGGCTGAAAGGTCCGAGGAGATTGCGCGAAACACAGTTCGGCAGGCCGTGCGGATGTTTCTGATTCTGGCCCTGCCCCTGGCTGTACTGATTTCGTTTCACAGCCCGGGAATCATCGCACTGCTATACGGGGCGGCGTACACGCC
>CAZDVF010000310.1:0-3864 GCA_964508725.1 uncultured bacterium
CACTTCCACCAGGGTTGCGCCTGTGCATGTGACAGCGCGGTCGTACGAATACCGATGGGCCTTCTGGATAATCACTTCGTTTCGCATGCCCCGCGTGCAGGGAATCCGTTTAATCAAGTCGGGATTGGCTCCCGTCATACACGCAGCAGTGCCGAGGATAATGCCAGATGTGGCGCCTGCCGGCACCATGGCCGCCTCGCATCCGATGAGGGATGCAAGACGATGACCAACCGCATCATGAAGCTCTTTGTACTTGGCCCGATGCGTCATGCCATAATTCATCGCGTCAATCACCTCAGGCCACATCTGCGCTCCAGACAGAGTTGAATAGGGCAGACCGGCATTGATATATGATTTGACGCCAAGCACTTCAAAATAATCTTTGCCGATGATACTCTCCATCTTGCTATCGGCCTGTTTCTCTCCACATGCCACCCAGAATAAAAGGAACAGGATTGTTTGAAAAACAATGAATGGCAAGAAAGGTCTCATTTTTCTGATCAACATGATCTTCCCTTCCACAAAAACGAAATGATACGACTGGATTACGACACGAGAAGTGCGCCTTCCAGTGTCTTGACCGCCGAGCCGCCCAATCGAACCGTTGTGATTTGATCGGGCGATCCGCCGATTTCCAGCACGCCTTGCCCCGGCCTTCCGACGAAGTGGCCTTGCTCGGCCACCAGTTTTGGTCCTGATTTTAGCTTGTTGTGCACGACATAGGCACCCATGGCGCCAGCCGCTGATCCGGTGAAGGGATCCTCTCCTGTTCCTGTGGGATTTAACAGGCGGGCATGGGTATCGGCTTTCGGATCAAATCCACCGAGGCAGAACATGAAGGCAGCCTGGACATTCGCCTTTTCACACAGGGATGCCAATGCAGAACGATCCATCTTGACTTTTCCCAGTACGTTCACATCACGAGCGGGGATGATCAAGAAAGGCACGCCCGTGCTCACGGCCTGGGACAAACAGTCTGATCGGAGCTCCGAGGCGGCGAGACCGAAACAGGGCGCTGTCTCCTCTGCTGTGAATCGAGGACCAAATGTCGGTTGCTGTTGTGTCATCACGGCCCGCACAGGTTGGCCATCTTTTACTTCGATATCTACAGGCAGGACGCCGATCTTGAATTCCAATGTGATCCGGGTGACCGGTTCCTGTAACTGAATCATCCCATTCTGCGCCAGCAAGAAAGACGTTGCAATCGTCGGGTGACCGGCAAAAGGCAATTCCATCTGTGGCATGAAATACCGGACGCGAAAATCAGCCTGTGTCGAAGGCAGGACGAAGGAGGTCTCGGAGAGATTGATCTCCCGGGCGATATTTTGCATCTGCTCATCTGTCAGACCGTTCGCATCGGGTAAGACGGCGCAAGGATTGCCAGCAAACGGAATCGTGGTAAACGCATCGAGATAAATGACCCTGTATTTTTTCATGCTACCTCCCGGCGACAACTTCGATCTCGACCAGGGCTTTCGGATTTGGAAGCGCGCTCACCTCCACACAAGATCGAGCCGGCGGATCTCCTGCAAAAAAGCTGCGGTAGATTTGGTTCATCTCTTGACACAGTTTCATGTCAACGATGAAGACAGTGGCTTTGAGGATGTGATCGAGTGAGACGCCAGCCACTTCAAGTGCGCTGCGAACGTTTTCCATCGCCTGCTTTGTCTGTCCTTCAATGTCGGACGCGATCCCGCCAGTCTCCGAATTAACTCCAATCAGGCCCGAGATAAAGATTAAATCTCCATATCCGACAACCTTTGAGAAGGGCATCGAGGGAGATGGCGCTTTTGCAATAATTTTTCGTTCTGGCATAGTCTCTTACTCCAAATTCTTCAAACCATTACGAAGCCAATATATCGAAAGATCATTTGACCTTTTGATACCAGTTCTCGGGGAATTCCTCGGCGTGAGGATCGATCATCTGACCTTCTGGATACAGCACATCAATGCCCAATATCTCAGTAATAAAGATTTCGACCACGCCTTTGACAATGGAACCGTCCAGCAAGTGACCGCCGATCGTGGCGACATCCCAGGCGCCTCCGGTGACAAAGTGAATGGCCGGGAACGGTTCTTCCCCTCCACCCTTAACGGGCCGGGGATGGATGATGCCACTCATCGACAGGACCATACTCAAATTCTGGATGGTCATCGCCGTTTCATTGTGCCAGTTATCGAGGTTCTTGGTATCCGGCGTCCACACCAGAAACTTGGCGGGTTGCAGACCGCCCATAAAAGCTGCGTGAATTTTTGCAAATCGAATGGTGTGATCCTTTGCAAACTGCTGGATCGCCAGAAACACGTCGGCGCCCGTGGTCATTCGGATGATCCACTCCCGTCCGCGTTGGGCTTCAACAGCGTGATAGTCAGTCGGATGCGCGGCGTCTTGTTCCCATTTGTCCATTTGAATTCTCCTTCTGATAGAGTATGGTTTTCCAGATGGTTCAGAAAGTATTTTCCCCATTTCTCATCTTGAATTACAGGTTACCTGCAAGCGTTGCTCAAGGTACAAACGGGAGACGAGAATGTCAATTCCTGATGCAGTAAATGCGACCGGGATGTCCTGTTGCAGTCCAGCTCATTTGCAGAACGATATGTACGTCGTCCTGCGATCAATTGAAGCTCCCCGCCGTAAGCCCGCCTTGGGTGGGCAAGCAGCGGGGAATCTTCATCTGTAAGGGAAAAACAAAATTTTTATTCACTCGCTAACCCCGCAGCAAGTCAAGGGATTGGCGAATGCTGGCAGATTCAAAACGTAAGATGGGGCTTTCCCGATTTTACCCATTCAGTCAGAAACGATCCCGTGAAAAAAATGTCGATGCCCAGTGATTTGAAGTCCTTGGTCAGGCCGTAACTGTCCGCACATTCCTGGCAGGCCATGACGAGCACGCCGAGTTCGATGAGCTGAGCCACCTCATCTCTGATGTCTCCATGTTCCGCGATCAGTTTGGCTGATGATCCCCAAACAATAATGTTGATTTGATCCCACCATCGGTTGAGCATGGCGTTGGCGGCGTAGAGTAGGACCATGTTCCGGGCGATGTCAGCGTCGGCGCTGGTCCAGACAATAAGAAGTTCGTTCGGTGGTGTTTCGTCCATTCTGCCTCCCAGAAATGTCAGGGTGTCTGCGTTATTGGATCATTTGCTCGATAAACTTGAGCAGGTATTCCGGTCCCGGCCGGTCGAAGGTATTCTGGCCGAGGTACTTGAAGCGCACGACGCCCTTTTTATCCAACAGATAGACAGTGGGGATGTTCTGCTCGATCTGACTGTTACCCCATTCGGTGCGGAACAGGTCCAGCCCTTTTGAGACGGTCCGATCTTCGTCCACCAGAATGGGAAAGGGCGTGGGCACGCTCCCCTTTTCAAATTGGTAGGATTTCGGGAAGGCCCGGATCGCGAAGGCCCTGCGGCGCTTGCTCCCCTCGTCAGAAGCGTCCAGCTTTTTCCAGTTTTCAATGTCGGTGAACTGCGCTGGAAAGGCGTCCATCCACTGGTCGATCATCTCCTTGCCATAGGGCAGGACGAAGATGATTTCAAGATTGTACTTCTCACGGATGCTTTTTTTCTGTTCCAGCTCGACCAGTTCGGCGTACTGGTAGTTGCAGATGTGGCACCAGTGGTTTTCGCCGGCCAGTCCGCGGGGAAAGATGAGCATGACGTTTTTGCCCTGAAGATCCGCCAGGGCGATGTCTCCGCCCATATAATTGGGCAGGGTGAATGCGGGCATGGGCTGATCGAGTTGCGCCGGCTGGATTCCTCCTGCCTGGCCAAGGGCCATTCCGGACAGAAGCAGCGCTCCCAGGACGGCGGCCAGGAAAATGCGTGCGATGCATTTCTGTTTCATGATGATTTCCTCCT
>CAZDVF010000311.1:0-3831 GCA_964508725.1 uncultured bacterium
GGCTTCTTGCAAAACACGCACGCCCTCATCGATGGCGTAACCCTTGGCGATCCCCCCCAGATCAATGCGCATGCAGGGATCGCTCAACATCACTTCGCCGTCACGCAGGACAATACATCTGTAATCGACGTGTGAGAGCGCCTCGTGAATCCGATCTGATTGTGGAATCGCCGGGGAAGCCGCATCAAAGCGCCACAACGCCTTGACAACGCCGATGGTGACATCAAATGCGCCGCCTGTCTCTTCAGAAATGACCAGGGCTTGACGCAAAACAGCCTCAACAGCAGACGTCACCGGCACAGATTGTTTCCCCGCCTGCCGAATGATCTCGGAGACAATACTCGAATCGATGTGCACCGATGTCTCTTGCTCGATACGCGACATGACCTCGAACGCCGCATCAATAGCGCTGTCAATGACAGTGGTCTTCTTCGTCTGGTCAAATACTGTGATACGAGCCAGCGTGTCCATGAGAAATTGAACGCGCTCGACAGGTGGCTCTGTTGGCCTTTGGGCACAAGCCAGAATGAGGAAACAACTTGTTAAAATGGATATCGGTTTGTTCATCATCCCGATCGGTCGAGATCGAATTGAATGAGTCTCTCCAATGCATCACGGTATGGAGAAGATTGAAATTGTGACAGAAGAACCAGGGCGCTTTCAACGGTTTTCCGAGCTTCTGCCTGTGCCAGCTCAACACCCCGATACCGGCTGACAATGGTTTGAATCCGGCCGGCATCTGGCTGATCATCGCGTTCCAGATCCTGAAGCAAGATCGCCCGTTCATCCTGTGGTGCTGCATCAAGAGCGGCTATCAGGGGCAGTGTCATCACACCATCCGAAGCGTCTTGTCCTACAGGCTTTCCCAACATCTCGGCGCGGCCGGTATAATCGAGTATGTCATCACGGATCTGAAAAGCCATCCCAAAAGCCATGCCAAGTCGGCGTAGTCGTTCACAGACTATCGGACTTACATCCGACACCAGGCCGCCCAGATTACAGGCCGCTGCGAAGAGACTGGCTGTCTTCGCTTGTATGATACGGAAGTATGCATTCCTGTCAATCCTCTGACTGACGGAGCATAATGTTTGTTCAAGCTCACCTTGCCCAATCGAGAGCGCCGCCTCAGCAATGATATCCATCACACCGTCCCGGCGTGTTTCAACAGCCAGCGTTAGAACCCTTGCGAGAAGATAGTCTCCCAACAGAACCGCGGCGCGGTTGCCCCAAACTGCATGGATGCTTGCTTTCCCTCTGCGGTGGGCGGAATCGTCCACAACATCATCGTGAATCAGGGTGGCAGCGTGTAACAACTCGATGAGAATGGCAATGCCCATGTCCCCGGGATGTGATCTGCCGACCAACCCTTGGCAGAGGAAATAAAGAATGGGGCGCAAACGCTTGCCCTTCATGCCGCTCAGATAGGATAACAGGGGAGCCAAAAAGAGCGCATCCGTCTCAAACTGAGGGATATACGCCGATTCAAAGTCTTTTAATTGCGAACCAATAGGTTCGACAATATTGTCAATCTGTTCGCTTGTTAGTCGATGCATGGCTTTTAAGGTAAAAAAAAGTTATAGCATTTGCAAACCAAAAGAGTGATTGATCTTCAAACCACTAGCTCAGCTAGTGGTTCTCGATCCTAAACTGGACGGCAGATACCTGCCTACTTTAAGCCCCCCGGCTCCGCCGGGAGTCTTAAAGCCACCGCCTGTGGCGGTGGATCGTTTACTCACACTTGAAGCCGGTTTACCAAAGATAATATGACTCATTCGACAATCTCTGCCTATAAAAAAGGTGGACCGTTATTGCATCCACCTTTGGTTTCAAAATGAATTAAAGTCCACTTAATCCTTGTCAAAGGCCTTAACCGCGTCTTCAACCGTTGAATATGTGTCGAATAGTGTAATCAGCTTTGTGATCATGAAGAGACTCTTCACCTTCTCGGTCACGCCGCAAAGTTTTAATTCACCTTCGGCATTCCGTAAAGAGGTGAGGCAGCCCATCATGGTGCCAAGACCTGAACTGTTCATCCATTTCACTTTCGACAGGTCAATCACGATCGATAGCTTGCCCTTGTCAATCAATTCTTTCACTTTATCATGAACGGACATGGTTTCAGGACCGCCCATTAAATTACCCTTAATGTGTATCACATTAACATTCCCAAATTCCTTTACATCGACATTCATCCTGCCCTCCATCTTTAACAGTTACGCTCCGATTGATAAATATAAGGGTTCAATCCGTGAATTTCAATGTTTTTTTTAATAGCCACCAAGTGCTTTGATCATTAATTATTCCATTGCTTAGTCATCCTGTAATCACAGCTTAGTTATTCAGTTCGCTTAAAGAAAGCTTCTCCTTTACCCATCTCTTTCGTTTCTATTGAATTCAAGATGATTGATATTTTATCAAATCCAGGAACTTTTTCAGAATCTTTCATGGATTCTTGTATACCCTTGTTGGGTTTGATGACCTGAACATCATATCCGAAGAGCACATTTCCTCTTGCGTACTCAGTAACTTTCTTTATGCTGACTATTTTAACACACTTTCCATTTATTTTTATCTCTAATTCTTTCGGAGAGAGTATTTCTGGTGCAACATCTACTGTATCTCCTTCTTCTACTTCCGTAATCCTTTCAAATCTTCTACTCCCCAAAATGCATAGGGGCAGTGAAAAGAATATATCAGTTTGTACCCGCTTTCTCAGTCAGAATCTGCGAACTGTAGATGTACATCTCGGCGTCTTTCTTCCATGCATCGCGCGGCAGGCCGGCCTTCTCAACACAGCAGTGCTCTATAAATTCAACACGATCCCACCCCATTTCAGTCGCAACCTCCGGTAAATACGTGCCGCTGCGGTTGCCCTGTCGAATCCAGATGCCGTGACGACCAACCTCAAGATCGTCGATGGAATCAATCTTCTTCAGTTCCGACAGAACTGAAATGGTGATGTCGATTTGCTCCATCTCTTTCAGAGTGACTGGATTCGCGGCAAACCTGTAATCTTGTGTGGCGGCGGCTACGGCCATTTGAGAGACAGTGTGATAGAGAGGCGCATTTGGCGCGAAATGGCCGATGCATCCCCTGAGTCGTCCGTGATTTTTCAGTGTGACAAACACACCCCGCTCAATCAGCAGGTTCGCCTCGTCCACAGCAAAACCGGGCTGCACTTTCTTCTCAAGCGCCGCGATGATGCTTTGCCGCGCAATATGAAACAGTTTTGTTTTTTCCGCCTGGGTAAAAGAAATCTCCTCCAGCATATTGCCTCCATCAGACGTCTTTCGGCTCTGTGGTCTGACAAACAGAGCCGCACCATAACCCACAACACGGCTTCGTTCACCGGTGATGTCACCGGAATTGAGATACGGAAGGATTTGGACCGTTTCAGCTCCCAGCTTTTTTGCCGCTGCCATCACGATCATGAGAGCGCCCTGACCGCACAAACCGCATTGCAGATTGGGAATGCCCTGGTTCATCACATCTTCGTGCGCCTGTTCCACTTTCTTGGGATCGAACGTCGCCACTGCGTCGAGGATCTTGAGATCGACATCATAGGCATCTTTGTAGCTGGGATAGTGCGACATATCAGAGCTGGCCACCAGGAGCGCTCTTTGTCCCTTGACGGCCTCGGCGATTGCTTTGGCGATGGCGTTCGCATCATCGCGGGACATGGCTCCGGAAACGACGACCGGAACGATGGGAACACCGGGCAGCACAGTCTGTAAAAATGGGATCTGCACTTCAATGGCGTGTTCGAAGCGGTGGGCCTCTGCGTTCGAAACAATAAGATTTGTGGATTCCCGGATACGTTGCGCTGTCTCG
>CAZDVF010000312.1:0-3817 GCA_964508725.1 uncultured bacterium
TTTCCTTGACGAAGACCTTGCCTCCGTGATACTCGGCGATGATGCGCCGGGCCAGGGTGAGTCCCAGACCCCATCCCCGTTTTTTGGTGGAAAAGCCCGGCCTGAAAATCCGCCTCGCCTGCGCTGGCTCCATGCCGCGGCCATTGTCAGCGATCTCGATCCACACCAGATTGCTCTGCGCGTCCTCCCCGAGCCGGACGTCCACATTGCCCTTGTCCTTGTCCATGGCGTCCAGGCTGTTTTTCAGAATATTCTCCACAGCCCATCCGAAGAGCTCGGCGTTGAGGGCCACGGGCGGAACACGATCCAACTGCTCCGAAATCGTCACGCGCCGGCCCATCTGCGGCGCCCTCCGACGGATGTAGGCTGTCACTTCCTTCAGAAGGCCAGCCAGATCTCCTTTTTTCAAATCGGGTCTTGATCCAATCTGGGAGAACCGTTTGGACACGCGTTCCAGCCGATTCAGGTCCTTTTCCAACTCATCGCAGATTGTGTCTCCGCCCTGATCCTGACGTGAACGCATGACTTCAAGCCATCCCATGATCGAGGAAATGGGCGTGCCCAGCTGGTGGGCCGTCTCCTTGGCCATGCCCACCCAGATGTGGCGCTGCTCGCTCCGTTTGATGTTGGCGTAGCCGATGAATCCCGCTAAAATAAACAAGCCAAGGATACCCATCTCGATGGTGGGCAGCCATCTGAGCTGCTGAATCATCCGGGAGTCGCCGTAGTAGAGGTAGCCCAGGACATAGTCTCCGTAGGTCACAGGCACAGGATCGATCTGCCGCTCCATCTGGCGGACCATTCTTTCTACAGCGTGCAGAGCTGCAGCGGATGTATCGTCCGGCGAGATGGAGAGACCCTTCCAGCCCACCGGATTCCTGTCAGCATCCGTCTGAATCAGGGGGAAATGCGTCTTGCGGATAATCTGATCAAAGATAAAGCTGATGTCATCGGGCGAGTCGGTGTCGCCGATGCGGGCGTACATGCCGGCGTAAAACTGAACCATCGAACGGGCTTCGCTCCTGAGCTTGGCCACGATGCGCTGGGTGTAGAGGTGGAGAGCCAGTCCCACTGCGATGAGCAGGAGGAAGAAGATGCCTTTGAGTCCTCCGAAAAAACGATTGAGCAGCATCTTCATCAGATGTGCTCCTCCACCGTTTTTTGTCGTTTCCTCCGTTCCAGCCACAGCCCGGCAATGATCCCTGTGATTAGGAATGCAGCAGTTCCCAGGGATAATCCCAGTCCGGCTTTGAACATGCGCGGTTCAAACCGAAATGTTACTTGATGCGATCCGGGCTCAAGAAAGAGACCGCGCAACACACCGTTGGTCCGCGTATAGGCCCGTTCTTCCCCGTCCACGTAGGTTTTCCATCCGGCTGGATAATCTACCTCGCTGACCACGAGAAAGGACGGCGTCTTGACATCCGCCACAAGGTCCAGTGTATGGATATTGAAGGTCGTAACGCGAACGGTGTTTTCGTCCGATTTCACGATATCGAAAGGCGGCGTCTTTTCGATGACGGCCGTCCGTGCGGGATCGAAATCGGGACGGGTCAGGGCGTAGTAGACAGCCTCGCTGCCCTGTTCGACGCGGACGTCGTCGACAAAGTAAGCTCTGGGCAGGGCGTCCCGATACCGGTAAACGCCGTTGGCGCCCCGACCGTACGGGGCCTGAACCATTTCAAATGTTGTGTCCGGCAACGCGTACGGGCAGAGGATGTAGCGCACGTTGAGCAGCTTGAGATAGGTCCGATGTAACGCCAGGTCGATCGCGTTGATCTCCGCAGGATTCCGCCATGTGTACTGTCCGCCTTCCACCTTCAGATATTTCTGAAAAAAGCCGTTCGGCATGTTGAAGGCGTCAGCCAGTTCCTGATAGCGCTTGATTTTGGCGGCGTGATATCCCCACACACTCTGAATTTTGTGGGCCATGTACCAGTTGGGCGGCCGCTGATCACCCACAGGCAGAATGCGGAAAAGCCCATCCTGATTTTTCAGAAATGTGACATCCGGCGTCTCGGCGAAGAAGGCGGTCTCGTCTGTTTTACGCTGCGGATGCATGAACCGGCTGTCGGTCATCCACAGATCGACGACCAGCAGTCCAACAAGCGCGAAAGGAATCCATCCAAACCGGCCGTTCCGTTTGAGTGAAAGCAGGACCAGCCCGGTTGAAGCGCCGAAGATGAGCAGGGCTTTGAATCCGTCGGCCAGGGCCTTGTCGTAGGCGGCCTCGGGACCCAGCCGCGATCGGACGGCCCATCCCAGGTAGGCGCTCTTGGCCACCAGAAGAACGAGGAAGAGGACGGCCACCACAGCGCCGAATCCGGCCAGATACCGTTTGACATCCCGTACCCGATTTGCACGCGGGTCCGACGATTCTGACATGAGCCCGGTCAGGCCGAATGCGGCGAGCACCACGGTAGAGAATTGCATCAGAATCAGAATCATGGACGGCACGCGGAATTTGTTAAAAAACGGAGCCAGCTTGAACATGGGACCGTAGAGCACGGGCAGGTGTTTGCCAAACGAGATGACCAGCGCCAGGCCGGCCACGATGGTGAACAGCCAGACCGTCCGGTTCCGGCGGATGACCAGGGCCAGTCCAGCCAGCATGAGGGTAACCAGACCCATGTACTGGGGATAGTCAGTGAACCCCATGGGGCCCCAGTAGGTCTCGCCCCCGAATCCCATGAACGAGGGAATGATGAAGGTGAGCATCTCCGCCGGTGAAAAAGACCAGCCGGTGGCGTATCCGTAGTCCAGCCCTGCTGAACCCCCTCCACGGATGGACCAGGCGGAATACTCCCACACCGAGAGATTCAGAATGGACGAGAGCACCACGCCTGCGGCAAGGGCGCCGATGTAGAGCCCCACGCCCGAGGCGAGCCTGCCGACCGATTTGCCATCCTTCAGGCCGGTGACGATCCAGAACACCAGAAAGGCGGCCACCATGAGATGGGTGTAGTAACTGATCTGCATATGCGCACGCAGGAGCTGCAAGCCGATGACCAGTCCCGTCAAACTAAAAAAGAGCAGGTTCCGTTTTTCGACAAGCCGCTCCACTAACAGAAAAATCAGGGGAATCAAGGAGATTGTCTTGATTTTTGTACTGTGTCCAAAAGCCGCATTGGCTACAAACCCGGGCATCAGGACCATGGCGATGGCTCCGGCCAGAGCCACAAGAGGTGACATTTTTTTGGACCGGAGCAGCAAATAGACCAGTCCTCCTGTTAGGAAAATATTGAGGAAATTGATGATGAAATGGCGGTGCGGATTCATCTGCCACAGGCTGACGACTCGGACCAGGCCCATGAATACATCGTTGATAGGATCCGTATACGGGGCTCGGGAGAGGCTGGCAAACAGGGGCATGCCGCTGAAGATGTAGGGATTCCACAGAGGATAGACCTTCTGACTTAAGGCCTCTTCGACATAGGGTTGAGAAGCGCGCGCGGCAATGCTGTCGGGCGGCAGGAATGTCTTGCCACCGATCATGACGGGCCAGTAGAATGCAAGAAGTAAAACCAGCAGAATGCCGATGCATATCCAGTCGGGGTGCTTGTCCCACAACGGGAAAGTTGATGTCTTCACAGGACGTATTTCCTGGACGGGTGCTTTTTTTCTTTTTTTCTTGGATCTGGATGCCATGCGGAAGGTCTCCTGCAATACATGCCATGAATTGGGGGACTGTCCATTATAATGAAAACAGGAGAAAAAGTAAAGTCGGAATTCGGTAGAGGTCGGCCAGAAAGGGAAAGCACGTCCTCCCGGAGGTTTTAAACCTTTCGGTTACTATGTTATCAAAGTCAGGTTGTGG
>CAZDVF010000313.1:0-3808 GCA_964508725.1 uncultured bacterium
CCGGCTCCGCAGGGAGTCTTAAAGCCACCGCCTCTGGCGGTGGATCGTTTACTCCCCTTTTATGACACCCCCTATCCCGCTTCTGCGGAATTGTCCCCCTCGAGGGGGACGACAGGGGGTGTTAGGTTTGTGTGATCAAATGTTGATTATGTGATAGAAGGTTCTACTCTGATCGAAATTCAAGACGGCAGCCCGTTCCTGATCACGCCTTCCATGGCGTCGCAGAAGCGATCCAGTTCCTCCAGTGTTGTGTAGACATTGGGCGTGACGCGAATCCCCTCGAATTCAGGGTGTTTGATGGGTACGACGATGATTTTGTATTTCTTCCACAAGTGCCGGGTCAGTTTCCCGGGATCCACGCCTTCGATCTGCACGTTGGCCAAAGCGCAAGAGTATTCCGGTTTCAGGCTGGTGTGGAGCCGGACGCGGTCGTGGGTCAAGAGTCGTTTCGCCCAGTAGTCCCGCAGATACCGCAGCCGGGCTTCCTTCCGCTTGATGCCGATACCCTGGTGAAAGGTCAACGCCTCTGCGATGGCCAGAAACGGCGCAGCCGGATGGGTCCCGATTTCCTCAAACTTACGAATATTTTCGTCCATTCTTTCCGGAGCGGCCATGAGAGGCCAGAGATTCCTGATTCGTTCCCTCTTCACAAACAGGAAACCTGTGCCGTGTGGAGCGCAGAGCCATTTATGCAAGCTATTGCCGTAGTAGTCACATTCCAGATCCGCATACTTGAAGGCGAATTGGGCGAATGCGTGAGCGCCGTCCACCATCACGGGGATGCCGTGTTTGTGCGCCATGCGGCTGATTTTTAGAACGGGCATGATCTGACCTGTCAGGTTGATCACGTGACAGATAAGAATGACCTTCGTCCTGCTCGTGATGTTTTCTTCAAACAGACGAACGATTTCGTCGGGGTCTTCGGAAGGCGTGGGGATGGAGAACTGACGGAGCTTTAAACTCTCGCGTCTTTCCCGCTGCTTGAATGTGGTGATCATGCGGGGATAGTCCTGATTCGTGGTCAGGAATTCGTCCCCTTTCTTCAAATCCATTCCGAATTGACAGATTTGCATACTTTCCGATGCGTTGCGTGTGAGGGCCAGTTCTTCAGTGTCGCATCCAAATTCGCGGGCCAGGCGCTGGCGCACTGTTTCCCGTTGAGGCTCCAGAATGCCCCACAAAGTGTAAGAGGGCGCCTTGTTTGAGAGGTCGAGATGGTGCTTCATGGCCTGCTGCACAATGGCAGGCGAGGGGCATACGCCGCCGTTGTTGAGATTGATCATGCTCCGGTCGATGGTAAAGGCCTGCTGAACTGCGAACCAGAATGCTTCATCCGTTGAGATCTCTTCGGGCGTTCCCGGCCAGCCAGCAATGGCTTCAACGGCGCGGCGCATACCCAGGGGATTAAGAACGGCAGTTGCAATTGCCGCTCCGGTCAGACGATTGAAAAATGCGCGTCGGTTCATCATGATCTGTTCCTCCTGTTGAGATGATCAGTTCTTCGCGGATTTGTTAGAGTGAAATCGTGTCGGATGATGAAGGCTCATCCATTCGTCATCAGATATATTGTTCTTTTCTTTACAAGAAAAGAACCAAAAGAATCGGCCTTTTTGCAGGCCCGATGCCATCTGTGAAGCCGTTTTTGGTGAAAGACTTTCGATCCACCCCGCAAAACACATTCGCAATCCTCCGCACCGAAGAGATGGTGCGGAGGCCAATGCCCACCACTTTTATCGTTGAAGATGCTTTCTATCGATCCGCGGCTGACAAAAAGGCCGTCAGCCCATCCCCGCCCGTTTTTACAAGAGTGTGGTGATACTGATAGTCATAATCCAGATCGTCCGTGTTCAAGCAAATTTTATTTTTGTGGAATCAGTACAAACCTTCCTTTTTCAGTACCTGGATCACACCCTCCTGCTTCATCAGCGCCTCGATATCTTTCACTGTTCGTGGAAGGCCGGCCGTGAGGTTTTCACATCCCGTTTCAGTAATCAGAATCGTGTCTTCCACCCGGACGCCCAATTCTTCCTCCGGATACACGACGAGGGGTTCGTTTGCGATGACCATCCCTGGTTTCAACACCTGCGGACTGCCGCCGACGTCATGCACGGCCATGCCAACGTAGTGGCCGAATCCCCCGCGCATGCGCTGGAAGTAATCCTTCGACAGATCAAAGCCCTGTTTCTCAAGAATGTCAGCCACTTCTTTTCGGCACTGATCTACCGTGAGGCCGGGGCGATAGACCTGCATGTTGGCCTCGTGTACGGCGTTGCACGCCTCGTAGACTTCCTTCTGTCTGGGAGTAAACCGTCCGTTGGCCGGATATGAGATGGTGATGTCGATGTCGTAGTAACCCAGATCGGGGCCGACATCTATCACGAGGAAATCACCATCCTCCAGCACCCGGTCGTGCTTGTAGTAGTGGAGGTAGGGGTGGTTCTCGCCCGAGCAGATGAGCATGTAGTAGGCGAGGTTTTGCGCGCCGTCTTTTTTCACGAAATATTCGTACAAGGCTGCCAACTCATATTCGTGCATCCCGACGCGTGTGGACTTCATCAGTTCAATGTGGGCCTTGACCGCGATCTTGCCCGCCTTGCGGATCAAAGCGATTTCAGCAGGCGATTTGATGATCCGGAGTTTCCAGATCATCTGACCGCAGTCCTTCACCTCAACATGGGGAAACCTGTCTTTCAGATGTTTGACAAACTGCTGCTCACGCGTCAGCCGGCCGTCCCATTCGTTGGACGTCATGCTGGCTTGCAGCGAACGGAATTTTTCGAGGGTACATTCCCGCATCTGCTCTTCGGGCATGAAGGGCGTGTAGAAGACGTTCACGCGTCCTGACAGTCGCGAGAGGATACCGGTGAATTGTTCTAACGGCCGGACATTAGCGATGCCCGTAACCTCCTCTGGTTTGCGCACGAGTGACAGGGAAATCCCCTCGTTTCGTGCGCCGCGTTCCGAAATGGTGAAAAAGAGGATGCTTTCTTTCCGAACGCCGTCCACCAGGAGGACGGCGTTGGGGATTTCGACGCCGGTGAAGTACATGAAGTCATTGTTTTGGTAGTACTCGAAATAACTGGCGTTCGGTCGGGCGCCCCGGATGATGGCGACACCGTCTGGGATCTGATCCATCAGGTTTTGCCGCCGCCGGGCATACTCTGCCTTGTCGAACGGGAGCTGGGCAGAGAGCAAGGCAGGGATAAGCAGCGACAGCGTGATGAGAAATCCGATTCGTAATTTGGATTGTGACATGTGGGAGCCTCCTGTAATTTAGTTTTTTCAAGTTCCTGAATCCATTGGACACAGGCGTTTGTGTCGAATTTGCGTTAGAGGCCGCGGGCGTTCATGTACCGGACAGCTTTGAAGACGTGTGGTCTTCAGTGGGAGTATGTCTACGTCCCACTGGGATTCGTGCCTGGGACGATGGTACAGGATCTCTCTTTTGCGGACGGAAAACTGATCCCAACGACCGGAAGAATCCCTTTTTTACGCAGGGATGCGGTGACTCCCGGAGTCCTTCCAGCATGAAACGATAATGGCGTAAATTGGCCTTGGGGTATCTGTCCGTGAGTTCGAATAAGACAACCAGGGGTTTAGCTCGGGCGTTGGCCCGCCGGATGGCGTTTCCCGGCGCGTGATTGTCCGCTGCGATGCCTGCATCCAAAAGAGAATATAGCGACGATCCTTTGTCTCACAGCGGTTGAGAATTTGTATGCGCGTTGGCTGGATCATAATGATCCAATTTAATGACTGAACTTTGGCAAATTTGGTCAAATCTTCAACTCAGTCCCATTTAACCCTATTT
>CAZDVF010000314.1:0-3807 GCA_964508725.1 uncultured bacterium
TGGGGGGATTGTGTGCAGTTGGCCACGTGGATGGTGTGATCGAGCAGGGGGAATTTTTTTCGCCATGTGTGGATGTCAAAGGGGGGCGTGGATGGATTGTCAGGTTTTACTTGCATGGACATAATCTCCCGTTGTTCAATTGGTGGTTTGAAGATCAATCAAACCGAAGGATTCTGCATTCCACTCAACGCAGCCTGACAGTCTTCCCGGCCATGCCGCCGCGGACACAGTCTACTGTCACGCGAACCGATCCCTTGCCCGACACGATGAACTGCAGCGTGCGCGAACCGTTGCCCGGAATGCCGTCTGCCAGGATCACACGCTCGGGGCGGTCGGTGATAGGCGAGACCCGGCTGTTCCATCGATCCTCAACTTCACCTGCTGAGAGAACGGTGATTCCACTTCCTTCCACAGTCACGATGTCAGGCCGCACGATTTTCCCCTTGGCTGCGATGGCGCTGATAGTGGGCATGGCGCGGCTGTTGGCCACTGTGACCCACAAGCGATAGATGTTTCCGCCGAGGGGAGTGATGTCCACATCCCCAATGCCGACATGCGGCATTTGATCCGCGTGAAAAAGTGTGAAGGCTGTGTTGCGGTGGCAGAGTTCCTCGAGCATGAAGAGCGGCGGCACCCGGCCGGTTTCACGCACCCATCCGCCCAGTTCGATCTCGCCATACACCGGATGGGTGAATGGCTTCCACTCCACATACTGTGCGCCCATCTCCACGTAGTCGTCGAATTTGAGGCGGCCGACCTGTTGACGCGCCCGGGTCGCAAACCGGTCTTCGCCGGGTTTGGGCGGAGGCGGCGACACATTGGCGTATTGGCTCGAACTCCACAGCTCGTTGGTGAACGAGAAGATGCCCAGACCTTCGGCGGCCCAGTTGACGAATCCGCCATGAACTGTGTAAAGATCCTTCCACAAAATCATGTACCTGTAGAATGGCAGCATCTCCTCGCCCAGTTTGCCGATGTAATCGTACACGGTCCGATCGGCTGCCGGATACGTGCCCAGGTCCTTGTCTCCGGGACCGCGGAGAATCATGCCGCCGGAGTTGTGATACGACTGGACGCCCGCGATATTGGGATGGTCCAGAATGAAGCGGCCGATGGCCCGGGTTTCAGGATAGCTGAACGGATAGTCGCCTGCGCCGTACTGCACGTAATTGGGCTGCCAGTCCGTGGGCCAGTTGCGGTTCATGTCGTATCCGCCGGGTCCGTCTTCGTTAACATATCCATCACCGTCATTGTCGATGCCTTCATTCCCCAGCAGCTCGTATGTTCCTGTCTCGCCCGCTGGCGTCCGTTCCATGATGCGATCGTCCTCCTTGCTGATGCGGTAGCGCCCGCTTGCGACTTTTTTGCGCATCTGGAGGATGAGGCCGTCGCCGTCGAGGTCGTCGTATCCGTCCTCGTCGTACAGTCCATCATTATCGTTATCAGTGGGCGCCATGCCCGACCGACCGCCGGCGCCGAAGTGTTTGCGGTCGAAAAAGTGTTCCCGCCCATCCGGATTGACCATGGGGATGAGGTAGAAGACCCGTTCATCGACAAGTTTTGTCATTTTCTCGTTTCGTCCGTAGCAGGTCATCAGGTAGTCAACCGTGTAGAGGATGGTTTCGGTTCCCTGCACTTCGTTGCCGTGGATGTCAGCGTCGATGTACATAGCAGCCTTGGATTCTTCGGGGCCGGTTTTCGGATTGTTGATGGTCACGACCCACATGTCGCGGCCCTGAATGCTCTTGCCGATGGATTCCATGGACAGAAATTGGGGATAGGTTTTAACCAGGTCGTGAAACATCTCGGTGATCCCGGCATAGTTGTAATACCGGTTGTAGGCGAGGGTGACATTGGGTTTGCCTTGCGCCCGGACGCCCGAGATGCATCCCAAAACGCACAGAAGCGCACAGAAAATAATGATTGTTTTTCGTCTCATGGCCGTCTCCTCACTTCAGTTCGATAGATTGGGTGAGCCGTCCGGCCTTTTCGGACGTCGCGACGAGCTGAATGCGCGATCCTATTCGGCCCTTGACGATCCAGGTTGCTGTTTCCGCGCCGCCGGAGCCTTCCAGAGTGTCCACGGAGACGATGCGTTTGCCGGCGAGGATGGCGAGTCCATTGCCTTCCAGTTTCAGCAGGATGGGCTTGACGGCCCGCGCCTTGACGCCGTGGGCCAACGCAGTGGGCAGGAATCCGCTGTTTTTCACGGTCGCGCTGATGGTGAACACGCCGTCTGCCTGTTTGTCCACCTTGATTTCAGCCAGTTCCAGCCTGGGCAAAAGCGCGCCCAGAGCTGTGATGAACCCACTGTGTCCGGCTGCAAATTGGGCCAGATGCGAAGTCGGGGGATTGGCCCGAGTGAAGGGGGCGAATCCGCCAATCTCCACGTCGCCGAGATCAGGATGTTTGTACGGCGTCCAGTTTACAAATCTGCCCTCCACCTTGTTGGCGTCGAACCAGCGGATGAGTCGAAGGTCCCCGGAGGCCGCCTCTTTTTTTGTGCGGTCCGAGTTGTCCTCGCGACGATTTTCTTGCTGTCCTTTTTCATCTTCAGGAAGACGCCACGCCGGTGTTGTCAGAGCGAGCGCGCCGTACTGAAAGTAGGCCCACTGGTGGAATGCGCCCTGCGGCTTATTCGTCCTGTCTTCGGGCGAAATGGATGCGCCGACGCAGGCTTTGAAGAGATCGCCGGATTTCTTGAAGTAGGGGACATCTTTGGGATTGACAGCGGTTTCTGCTTTTCGCGCTGTGCGGAATCCCCAGTCCGAGTCATCGTCCCCGGAGGTTTCGGGTTTCTCCCGTGCCGGTTTGGGTGGTTCAGTCAGGTTGTCGCACGGCGAATAGGTGAGGATGACACCGATGTTCCTGTGCGCCACACAGAAGTCGAGTATCGCCCGGGTCTCCGCCTCGCTGGTCATGTAACGCCCGGCGTCCTTCGCATTGTAAGGATAGGCGTGGGGGAAGTTGCGATCCAGATTCACGCCGCCGGCGGGATCCTCATTCAAACAGCCGTCCTTGTCCGAGTCAACACCTTCGGGGTAGATGGTCCAGACGCCTGACTCACCCCTGGCGGGATCGGCCTTTTTCATGAGGCGCGCATCGTCAGGATCAGGCATCCACGTCCCTTTCGGATCCTTCACGCGTATGAGAGTGATGAGGCCGTCGCCGTTCATGTCTTCGGGTCCGTCTTCGTCCACCAAACCATCGTGGTCCTCGTCTGTGGGCGTTTGATTGCCCTTGCCGTCCCACCTGACAGAAGCGAAGAACCGTTCCGTGCCGTCGGGATTGGCCCGGGGGATGAAGTAGCAGGCGCAGTCGTCCAGAAGTGTGGTGACACTGTCCACCTTGCTGTAGTTGTCCAGCAATGTCTGCATGGATGTCAGGATCGACTCCGTGCCTGCGAGGCGGTCTGCCTCCAGATTGCCGACAACCATGAGGGCGGGCTTTTCGTCAGGATTCCCCTTCTTTTCGTTTGAAAGCCTGACCGCCCAGATGTTGCGTCCGCCGCCGGTCTTGCCGATGGATGTCAGTTCCACCAGGCCGGGATGGGCTTGCTCGATCCGACGGAGACGCAGGGAGAGTTGTTTTGCGTCGCTGTATCCGTCTGATTGGGGTGCTGCAGCTGCCAGGAGCGCCAGGCCCAAGAGCAGCACAGCGAGAGGGAGGATTCGCTTTGTCATACAGTCTCCTGTTTTTAACATTGTGTTCGATAAGGACGACAGAAAGGTACGTATTCTCACCAAGATTTCAAATGAAAAAAGGATTGATTGATCTTCAAACCACTGGCTCTGCCAGTGGTTCTCG
>CAZDVF010000315.1:0-3806 GCA_964508725.1 uncultured bacterium
TGTTGAGACCACATCATTTCTCAATGTTCCTTTATTGGGCGCCCTCTCCGTAAAGAAAGGCGTCATCCAAGATACCAATGCGTGGGTGCAGGCGTTCCTTCGTCTTCCCCGTGATCACATTGTTGGAAAACCGCTTCTCGATTTTATTGCTCCGGAGCATCATCGATCCGTTTTGTCGCTTTCGCAAAACGATGAATCTGATCAGTCTCAGTCTGAATTCTGTCAGGCTGCGGTATTGGCCAAAGGTGGCGAAAAAAGGATAGTCGAATGCGCGTATGTCCCTCCGTTAAACATTGAATCTGAAACCGAGACATGGTATTGGATGGATAAAGGGAATCAAGAACGGCTTCAGCAGCAGTTGGTCCAAGCGCGAAAGATGGAGTCACTTGGTCTTCTGGCGGGTGGCATTGTCCACGATTTCAACAACTTATTAGCTTGTATTTTGGGATACAGCTCTTTGTTGAACGAAGAATTTACAAAGGACAATCCCTACTATGAGGATATCCAGCAGATTACCCGGACTGCTGAAAAAGCCACAGAATTAACATCGAGACTCATGGCTTACGCACAAGGCCGACCCTATGTTGTTAACGAACTTGACGTGAATCAGCTGGTAAAGGAAGTGGCGGCAATTCTCTCGCGTACCCTCAACAAGAGCGTCTCAATCCGTGCGGAATTGGATTCAAAGATCGCTTACATCAAGGCTGATGCCAGTCAAATCCAACAGGTGTTGCTGCAGGTTGCCCTCAACGCCAGTGATGCCATGCCTAACGGAGGCAAGCTTTTTTTCCAGACGCGCAATATGACGTTAGGAAAAAATGAATCGTGGCAACGTTTGGGAGGAAAACCTGGACGCTACGTTCAGATTTCAGTCAGTGATACAGGATTGGGTATGAGCGGACACGTGAAGACCCGGATTTTTGAGCCTGGTTTTACCACAAAGGATCAAACACCGGGCAAGGGTCTTGGATTGTCGATGGTGCAAGACATCATCAAACGCCACGGCGGCTTTATATCGGTTTTTAGCGAGAAAGAGCAGGGAACCGTGATCAAGCTTCATCTGCCGGTGATTCTCGGGACATCAAAACAAGCGGCAGCCGAAACTGCTGATAAACCTCTTCTGGGCAAGGAGACTATTCTACTTATCGAGACTGAGAAGGTGTTGCGTGAGACAGCACGTAAAATGTTAACCCGGTATGGATATAAAGTGATCAGCGCTGTAAGCAGCACCGAGGGAATTGCGATTTATAAAAAATATGCAAGTCGAATTCATCTCATTGTGCTGGATCTGATGATGGCCGATCAGGAAATTCAAAATGTTCTTTCGTGGTTAAGAAAGTTCAACTCTCATGTGAAGATTATCGGATCTTCCGACCTGGGAGAAAACGGAGAAATTATAGCAATTAAGAAGCAACACCTTTCGGGATTGATTCAGAAACCGTTCCAGGTTCGACCTCTTCTCCGCAAAGTGCGTTCAGTTTTGAATGCAGCACAAATTTCAGATTGAAAAACATGTAACTCTTTGCAGCTTCATTCGTGATGACATCACATTTTTAAATCATGTCGCCAATTCCAATACATAACAAATTATCAATTTTACATTAAGATCTAATGCTCTAATTTCCAATTGGTTGGCTTTATTTACTTGTGGAATCAATCCGTTGTCAGATGGTTCAGTCATGATATCATCATTCAGATGCCGGATTGCATTTTTATGGCACGATTTCAGCATAGTGTTTTGTGACTGTGTATTTTCTATCATATCGAACCACGAGGTGCGTGTGCCATATTCAACCCTGAAAAAAAGGAAACTTGGTCAAATCTTGACTGACGAAACATCGACGATTGATGAACAATTACTTGCGGACGTGATACACAAAATTAAGAATGGTCTCGGCGGAATTGGGGGCTTTGCAGCATTACTGGATCGGGATCTTCCAGATGATGACCCAGGCAAGCGGCTTGTTCAACGAATTCAGGATGGCGTTATCAAGGTCAACGATTACGTCATCAGTTTGATGACCCTGGCGCGCGCACCAGATCCCTGTTATGAAAAAGTGCAACTGTCATCATTTATTAAAAGTGTTTGGCTGGAAGCACAACAAGATGATCCATCCGGCCGGTCTCAAGATCAATTGCCACCCCATTTCTCGGATGAAAAATTTCAGTTAAAAACTGATCCAATCAGGTTACATCATTTTATTCTCCATCTTATCCGATTTCTCAGATGGTTTGCTGAGCGGATTGAGACAATCAAACTGCAACGGGAGTATCCTGGCAAGATTCAGATCGAATTCACTTTAATTCGCAGAGCAAAACGTCCACAACTTCCTGAAGATTTAACACAACTCATTCAATCCTGTGATTCTCTTGAGGCAAGGCTTTCCCTGGCCATTGTTTGCAAGCTGGCGAAAGTCGCGGGATGGTCGCTTTCGCATGTTTCCCTGACTGATATGCTGTACATTATTCGAGTAGAGCTTACAGAAAGGATTTCATGATGAGTCATGATGGACGAAACATCCTGGTGCTGGATGATGAAGAAATGATCCGTGATCTGCTATCTGAAACATTTCATAAAAAGGGATATGTTGTCGAGACAGTGTCAAAAGGGAGAGATGCGCTTGAGAAGATAAGAGAAAACACGTGGGATCTCTTGGTGACCGATCTCCGGCTTCCCGATGTCAGCGGGATGGAAATTCTTTCAAAGGCCAGAAAGAAACATCCTGATTTGGGCATCATCATGATTACGGCCTACGGTTCGATCAAGAATGCTGTGAAAGCTATGAAACACGGCGCTTTCGATTATATCACCAAGCCCTTCAATCTCGATGAGATGGAGATGGTGGTTGACAAGTACTTTGAGTACAAGACGCTGAAAGATGAGAATCAATATCTCCGTTCCGAACTCGACAAAAAGTTTAGTTTTGAGAATATTGTCGGCACCAGCGAATCCATGCAGCGGATTTTTGAGAGTATTCGTATGGTGGCCCGGAGCAAGGCCACAGTTTTGGTGCAGGGAGCCAGCGGGACAGGTAAAGAACTTGTCGCCAGAGCCATCCATTACAACAGTGATCGAAAAGCGGGCCCCTTTGTAACAATCAATTGCGCAGCATTACCCGAAGGAGTGATCGAGAGTGAATTGTTCGGACATGAAAAGGGTGCGTTCACAGGCGCTTACCGAACAACAAAGGGCCGGTTTGAGATGGCCAACGGCGGGACTCTGCTGCTCGATGAGATCAGTGAGGTCAATCTAGGACTGCAAGCAAAATTGCTTCGTGTGTTGCAAGAGCGTGAGGTGGAGCGGGTCGGTAGCGGTACAACCTTCCCGGTAGATGTGCGAATTGTTGCTACAACGAACAGAGATCTTGAAAATGAGGTTGAAGAGGGCCGATTCAGAGAAGACTTGTTTTATCGTTTGAATGTGGTGCCGATCCAATTACCTTCAATTAACGAGCGCCGAGAAGACATTCCTTTACTTGTACGCTACTTTGTTAACAAGTTCTCTGAAGAAAACGGATTACAGATTCAGAGCGTCACTGAGAAAGCAATGAAGATGCTAACCCAACGCGACTGGCCGGGTAATGTACGCGAAATCGAGAATTGTATGGAGCGCGCTGTCGTCATGTGCGATCCTGACACCCAAATGCTTGAACCACAGCACTTTTTTCTGCAAGATCGCATGCAGATGAATGAACCGTTTAGTCCATCTGTTTCATCGATGACCCTTCGTGACGTCGAGAAATCACTCATCCTTCGCACATTAAAAGAACAGGATGACAACCGGACCAAGACAGCAGATGCTCTGG
>CAZDVF010000316.1:0-3782 GCA_964508725.1 uncultured bacterium
GTTACATTATCCCAGACAATGCGCCGGAATCCGCCAATCCATCGCTTGATCCGAAATCCACTCTCATCAAGGACTATAACAGCCTTTTGCTGCGTTCGCCGGATAATGGTCGGAAGGCCAGCAAAATAAAAGATGGCCAGCACAATACTGAGAATCCAGACATGCCTGCTTCCTCCCAGATATTTTATCACGCCATCCAGAATAAAAACACCACCCGTCAGGCGCAGAAGCAGCATTTCGAACCGACTTCCCATAAAACCTTTTAAATGATTGTAGCGAATAACGCAAATCACAAGCACTGCACCGATTGCCCAACCCATCACTGTTGCTATAACCACAGGGAGGGAGGGCTGTTCCAGGCTGTCCATTGCTGTGATGAATAGCACGAACGCCGTTGATATCAGTTGAATACGATCTCTTTTTTGCTGCTTTTCAGGGCTCTCCATCAAATAACGAACCTGCAAAGTGGGCCTCCCGATCGTGCATTCAGAGCGTCATGCAAATAAATCCGATAAATGTAAAAAAATGAGATGAAACATCCAAATACAATGACAAGTTTTTCGTATTCTTCAGAAGGGTATTAAGATACGGATAACTATCACAGAAACAACAACGCGGTCATTCCAGCGTTGGAATGACCGCGTCTGATGAAAATGTGAATCTTTCGATGAGGCTAAGAACCGATCAATTGATGTTTTCGTTGATCAACCTCTCTGATTCAGGAATGGGTAAATACTTCCAGGTGTCCGCAGGCAGATGCCACATGTCAAACCGCCTTTGGTCTGGCAATCTGACACCGCTCAGCCAGAGTTCTTTGTCCCGTTCCGTAATCAGCACATCCATATCCACTGCAGCCAGGTCAGCGAGACCGTGCGAAGCGCGGATAGCGTTGATCCTGGTCAGCGCCGCTGCATTGGCGCCATCCCGGATATCCATCTCAGCCAGCATCAATTCATTTTCCCGCCAGCCAATAAAATAAAGAGGATCGGTTTCCGAGAGCACAAATGCCTGGCGCTGATAGGTGACACCGTCTGCTCCAACAATATCCTCAATGACAAGGCGATTGGCTTCCAGGGGATCGGCGTCAATGTATCCCTTGATGCGGGGATCCGCGCCGGCCTGCGTCCTCATGCGGCCCAGTGAGTTGTAAAAAGTGTTCTGATCTTCCACACTGTACTGCAATTGATAATCCGGATCTCCCTGAACCAAGCCGTTATTGGCGGCTGCTCTGCAATTGGCATAATCGGCTTTATACAGATAGGACTTGGCCAGCCATGAATTAACCACTTTCGTCAAATATGCGCTGGGAGACACGCCCAACGCGGCGTTGAACTTTTCTATCGCCGCATCGTATACTTCGGCCGAGGGTATAAACGGACCGCGATCGAACGTGGAACCGCCAGTGTTTTCGTCCAGTCCAAAATAGGTCGCCAGACACCACCGTGCGATCCCCCCGACAAAATAGCCCCAGAACAACGCTTCATCTCTCTGGGTGGCGTCGCTGATTGTCATCTCACCCAGACGGCGCACCATGTCATCGGCGTAAAACCGCAACCGGTGCATGTTGGAGTAGTTTCCGGCCGCTGCAGAATTATCCAGAAGGATGTATCCGGTGCTGATATGCGCCCAGCTGATAAATGAAGCGCCTGGGAGGGCGCTGTTGTAATGGACATCGTCAGACAAATTACTCACAATGGCGACCATGCCATCGTAATAACTGGCCAGGCTTCCAGTCACACCGTTAAGAATGAACGGAATTTGACTTTCATTGTTAAGCCGACTGTCCTCAGCCGCTTCAATCAGTGGATCAATATCGGTCACAAAATTCTCGCACCCGATAGACAGCAAGATTAAAGAGGGCAAGAGGCACACAAACACGAGTGTTTTCATTTTCATGATAAAAACCTCCCTGGATTTTATAAGGATATTCTTGCCCAGAAAGTATACACCTTGGGCTGCGTCAGAGTCAGGAAATCCATACCACGGGAAGGATCACGAGCCCCGTACGTATTGACTTCAGGATCTAAGCCACTATACTTGCTCATTACCAAAAGATTGCGGCCGGAAATACCGACCACCAGATCTGAGATAATAGACGACGCATACACTTTCGGCAACACATCCTTCAAGCTGTAACTCACACTGACTTCACGCAGTTTGAACCAGTCAGCAGGTTCGATGAAATTGCTCTTGTAAGCCGACTGCATTTTGGCAAATTCATCGGCTGCGTCTCTGTATTCTTGTGTACCTGGTGTCAATGGATCCTTTAAGCCCCAGGCATCCTTGTTCGCACCAGACGGCGGTGTGATTCCCAGCAAATCCTGTAATTCACGGAAACGAAGATAATTGGCGCCAAATCCGCCCGTAAAATTACCCATGTGGATGCTGTACCGCTGATTCAGGTTGAATACTTTATGGCCCGTCGCCCATTCTGCAAGAGCGCTGATGTTCAAATTTTTGAAAAGGCGCATTCTCAACGAGAAAGATCCCGTGTATTTGGGAACGGGCGTTCCCAGGAAGCTTCTTTCGGTCTCAACGTCAACGCCGGCATACGTGCCGTCTTCATTGAACAGGGCGCCTTTCACTTTTTGCTCGTAATAGGCATACTTGGGAAGGCCCTCGCGAATATTGTTCAGAGTCCAGGAACTATAGATCGGCAGGGCTCCACCCATAGATTTCACCTCGTTGGTTGCATAATTATTGATCAGGGACAATGTGAGGTCGAAATTTCTCTTTCGGATTGGACGCGCCTGAACCATGGACTCAATGCCCCAACCTTCAACCTCGCCGATGTTGTAAGGCACACTGAATCCCGCCAATCCGCTTGACGGCGGATTCTGGAAGTTAATGATGGAATCTTTGGATCTCTGGCGATAGTATGTCAATTCGGCTGAATAGTTCGTGAAAAATTCCATCTCAAATCCGAATTCCAGCTCTTTAATGCGCTCGGGCTTGATCTCCGGATTGCCAATGCTCCACAATTCAGCGCCAACGCCATAAGCTGTCTGATCGCCTGTCCAGAGATAGAGGATCCCGTCGGTGCGGCCAGGCAAAACACCGGACTCGCCGTATGCACCCCTGAGTTTCAAAAGATTGATCTCAGACGGTAAAAATCCCCATTTGTCCACGCGCACGGCCAGGCTGACACTGGGATAGAAAATGCTGGGCGCTTCTGTCCCGATGGAACTGGCATAATCTTTCCGCAGCATCACCGTCAGAAAGTACTGATCAACATACGAGATGGAATGGCTTGTATAGATGCCCGCATCCCTCTGATGCACATCCCCTTCATTGGCAAACAAGTAGGTTTGTCCGGCTTCCAATTCTGAAATCAGGGACGTGAGATACTCTTTCTTCCCGACATCGAATTGCCGCATTTTCCGATCGAACAACTGAACGCCGACGCCTGAAGTGATTTTCAAGTCAGAAAACAGCGTATAATCGTAAGAGGCATCAATTTGCGTGGTGACTTGCGTATTGGTGCGGGTTCGAAGCTGTTTCGATCCAGCGGTGCCGTACTCCCGATATGGCAGGCCCACAGGGAAAATGTTGTCGAATCGGTAATCACTGTCATCCACCCCAATTGAAAATTTGGCAGTGAAATTCTTGAATGGCGTATATTGGGCCTGAAGTGAACCGTAAAAACGATTCGATTTCAATTTGTTCTGAATCCCCATGATCGACTCTCTGGCGCAACGGGGATACAAATTGGGATAGGGAGAGAGTAGTGTGTTGGAAAAATAGCCGTGGAGATCGTCATCGTTCGGCGGTTTGATATTGTC
>CAZDVF010000317.1:0-3774 GCA_964508725.1 uncultured bacterium
ATCCATCCCGAAGCGTCGGGATGAATTCAAAGCCACCCGCTTTGCGGGTGGTCGTGTGCTCAATGATAACCAACATACAGAAATTATTGGAGTTGTCTGTATGCAGTTGATGGTGTGTCTTTTCTCGTTTTACAATCAGACATACTGATCACTGTCGTGGCCTGAATCGATACAAATGTGTCAGGTTGGGTTATCGCAATCATGCTCAAGATGATCCTGTTCTGGCAAGAATGTTGCGGTATCAAGAGAATCCTCTCAGTGATCCAAATAACAAAATCAGGACCCACCTCAATGATGAAATTTCAATGTCGTATATTGCCTTTCATTCTTTTTGTGATCTTGTCTTTGTGCTTCTTTGCGTGGGCTGACGAACCATTGGATCCAGTCAACCGGCAAGACTGGCTAACGCAAGAGGAACGGGCATGGTTGAAAGACCATCCTGTGATTCGGCTGGCGCCGGATCCGCATTATCCTCCCATTGAGTATTTTGATGAAGTAGGCGTTTACCGTGGCATAACCGCAGATTACGTCGCACTTGCCGAGGAGATGCTTGGAATCAGGTTTGAGATCGTCCGTCTGGATAATTGGAAAGCGGTCATCGATGCTGCGAAAAGTCGAACAATTGATGTGATTGGCGCAGCAGTCCCGACGCCGGAACGTTCGGATTACCTGTTTTTTAGCAGGATCTATTTGGTTATCCCGGCTGTGATCGTTGTCCGCGATGAAGTGAGGCAGTCGCTCACATTGGATCAGTTGAGCGGTATGCGCGTTTTGATTGTGGCTGGAACGGCCCTCGATGAATACGTCCGGTCCCGGAATCCGGACGTTCAAATCGATGCTGTTCCCAATGTCCAAACAGGATTGCGCAAGCTCTCGTTTGGAATGGCCGACGCCATGGCGGTGGATATCGCCACAGCGACCTATTTCATCCAACGTGAGGGCATCACCAATCTCCGGATCTCCAGCGAGCTGAATGATTTTACCAAGCTGGCCTTTGGATTGCGCAACGACTGGCCGGAGTTGCGAACGATCTTCGATAAAGTGCTTGATCGAATACCCCCAAAAAAGAATCAACAAATTTACGATAAGTGGATTAACCTCAAACGCGATTCGCAGTATATGCGAAAAGAGTTCTGGTATATTCTTATTGCGAGCACAGGTTTAGCCCTGCTTCTTGTCGTCGGTGTGCTGACATGGAACCGGTCGCTCAAGAAGCAGGTGTCCCGCAAGACGGCTGCCCTCGCCCATGAACTGGCTGAACGCAAAACTGCTGAAACGGCGTTACAAGAGTCAGAGCAACGATTCCGCAACATCTTTGAAAACGCTGTGGTGGGTCTGTACCGGACCACACCCGCCGGCGGGATTTTGATGGCAAATCCAATGCTGATTCATCTGCTGGGATTCGATTCATTTGACGATTTAGCTGAGCGTGACCTGGAAGAAGAGGGATACGAGCCGGCCTATCCGCGCAATGAATTCAAGAATCAGATGGAACGATTTGGAGAAGTGCACGGTCTCGAATCGGCCTGGAAACGCAAGGATGGCACAACCATCTTTCTTCGTGAAAGCGCAAGAGCCGTTCGCGACGATGACGGGAAGATCCTCTACTACGAAGGGACTGTCGAAGACATCACCGAGCGCAAACGGGCTGAAGAAGCCGTCAGTAACTCCCTGAAAGAGAAAGAACTTCTGCTCAAGGAAATTCACCATCGGGTGAAAAATAATCTGCAGATCATTTCGAGTCTGCTCAACATGCAGTCCCGTCACATCACAGATCCTGATGCACTGGCTATGTTTCAGGACAGCCGAAACCGCATCCGGTCAATGGCTCTCGTCCACGAGAAACTCTATCGCTCCTCCGATCTGGCGCATATTGATTTTCATGCATATATTAAAACGCTCGCACACGATCTTTTTCAGATGCACAGGGTGCATCCCGGCGATATATCCTTCATCGTCAAGGTAGATAACATCTATCTTAATGTCGATCTGGCAGTGCCGGTGGGGCTCATCATCACTGAACTGTTGACCAACGCGCTCAAGCACGCTTTTTCTGCAGACTGGAAAGACGAAAAACGAATCGCGATCAGTCTGTCGAAAAGCCAGAAGGGTGAGATTTCGCTTGTCGTCAGCGATAATGGCGTTGGTCTGCCTGAAGAAATTGATCCGCAAAAATCACAATCACTCGGCTTACAACTTGTTTCCATTATCGGTGAAGGCCAACTTGAAGGAGACATCCATGTCGACCGCAGCCATGGGACAGAATACCGTATTGCCTTCAAAGCCTAATCATCATCGTTCCTACTTGCTTTTATCTATCTTGGGAGCATTTTCCCTCGGCCTTGTCATGATGCAATCCATCGCGCAGGCGCAATCCGGAGGAATCCCGGAAATGATGCGCTTTCGTCGTCTCGGCATTTCAGACGGGCTGTCCCAGAATACCGTCAAGGCCATGTTGAGGGATCAAAAAGGATTTCTGTGGTTTGGGACGGATGACGGATTGAATCGGTACGACGGGTACGACTTTCGTGTTTTTCGTCCCGCCGCCGATTCGACCAGCATCAGTCATGGTGTCATCTACGCAATGGCCGAAGATGAAGAGGGGGTTCTATGGGTGGCCACGGCTCGGGGCCTTAATTGCTATCTCCCGGCCATGGAACAGTTTACTGCCTGTCCCGTTCGAGCCACAAACGGGACGACAATCAAAGATCAGCAAATTCTGACGCTTTTGATTGACAGCCGCCAACGCATGTGGATAGGGACAAGATCGGGGTTGCTCTACGTGATGCTGCCCGATTCAGCGCGCTGGTCACCCGTCCGCTTCATGGATGATCAACCCGGTCAATCCCATCCGGATGTTGGCAGCATCAACGTTATTTTTGAAGATCAATCGGGTTGTCTCTGGACCGGAACAGAGAAAGCGGGCCTCTGGCGCATCCGTGAACCGGACGCCGCGGTCGAATCCGCTGAGACGCCGCGATCCGTGTGGTGCGCTACTCTTCTGGACGACGGGCCTCTCGCCGCCTTGCGCCGGCAATCCATCCTGTGCCTTTTCGAAGACAGTGACGGTTTGCTGTGGATCGGCACCCGTTGCTGCGGACTCTGCCGGTGGAATCGCCGAACGAACCGGTTGCGCCGATACAGACACCAACCCGACAATCCCCAAAGTCTGAGCGGCGATCACGTGAGCGTCATCTACGAGGATGCGTCTCACCGTTTTTGGGTGGGAACCTGGGGTGGTGGATTGAACCGGCTTGACAGAAAGACGGGTGACTTTTTGCATCACGACAGTCACCCGCAGCTTCAAAACAATGTGACAGACCGGTCGATCCGCTCGATTTTTGAAGATGGCATTGGCAATCTGTGGATCGGCACTGACGGCAGCGGCGTGTATCGGTGGAATCCCAGCGAGGACAAATTCATCTGGCTGCGGCACGAGCCAAGCAATGCAAACAGCCTTTCTCACGGAAATGTGTTCGGCCTGTGCGAGGATCCGGACGGAGGAATCTGGATCGGCACTGACAATGGTCTGAACCGGTACGATCCGCGAACCGGACGGTTTGTCCATTATTGGTCCGGCGCGGGCGGCTTGACCAGCGACTTCATCAGCTCCCTGTATTGCGACCGGTCCGGCGTGGTGTGGATCGGAAAGCGGGGAGGCGGACTCCATCGGTACAATCCGGCCACAGGGCAATGGATGTCCTCTCGCAATGTCCCTGCGGAATTGAGAGATTTCAGCCGGAGCGGGATTTGGGGGATTCTGGAAGATTCCTC
>CAZDVF010000318.1:0-3769 GCA_964508725.1 uncultured bacterium
CAGCACATCAGGTTTGACAACGCATGCCCAATGCGGATACTCATCCAGCGCGCCCGTATTAAAGGCACAAACAACCGTTAGCAATTTGGACTGGAAGAATTGACCACTCTCAAATCGATTGTTCAAGGAGATGGGCATATTCGAACCTAGAGCAAACCGGGTTCAATCTGAATCTGAGTGAGGCGTTCTTTTTGTCGCTGGAAAGCGGTAGTGAGAACGCCTTTTTACTTAAAAAGGCCGCATTTATCACTTGAACTTCGTTGAGAGAATATGTATTTTATTTCATGTTTTTGAAACGGAGCGCCATTTGATCCAGATCGACATGAGCAAATGCACGGGATGCCACCGGTGTGAAGCGGCTTGCGCGTTTTTCCACTCTGGGCGGGTGAATCGGCATATGGCGCGTGTGAAGGTCCTCAATCTCTACGAGATGGGCGTTGACGGACCGATCGTCTGCCGCCAGTGTCAAGAGCGGTACTGTGCCAAGTGCCCGGCCAATGCCATCAGCATCGGTGAATTCGGACAGGTTGTTGTCTCCCGAACTCTGTGCACGCTGTGCTGCGCATGCGAGACGAATTGTCCCATCGGCGCTATCGAGATTTTCAACGAGATTGCCTATGTCTGCGACCTTTGCGGGGGCGATCCCAAGTGTGTTGCAGCGTGTACCGAGGGCGCCTTGACGTGGAATCCTGATGCGAAAGAAGAGATATCCCTGTCCGAATTTAAAAAAGAGACCGGGGGGATGTCTCCCGCACAAAAGCGACTCCACTTTGTCACTTCATCATCCCGTCAGATGCGTCAGAGGTGGAGGGCCGAAAATGTTTAAATATGGATACGGCGGCCGGATTCTCCGCGTGGATATGACGCAACGGCGTTTCACCATTGAACCGCTCGATCCCGCATGGATCAAGCCTGTCATTGGCGGACGGGCGGCCAACACGAAACGGCTGATCGAAGAACTTGATCCGGCGTGCGATCCCATGGGACCTGACAATATCCTCATCTTCGGCGTTGGTCCCCTGACAGGATCGTTTCTACCGGCGTCGGCTTATTATACGGTGACGGCCAAATCGCCCCTCACCGGTATTTTGGGTGATTCGGCGGCAGGCGGTCAGTTCGCCGCCGAGATGAAAATGACCGGATTCGACCAGATTATCATCACCGGCGCATCCGATGCGCTGGTTTACCTTCTTATCGATGAGGAAGGCGCCCGGTTCATCGAATGCCCCGAACTGGCTGGTCTGAACATCATCGAGACCACCAGAGCGGTTCGGGATGCTCACGCCGATCCGGCCATTCAGGCGGCTGTCATCGGTCCCGCCGGAGAGAACCGGGTCCTCTTTTCCACGATTGTGTCCAGCGGAAACAGGGTCAACGGTCGCACGGGCATGGGCGCGGTGATGGGTTCCAAGCGACTCAAGGCCGTTGCTGTCCGGGGATCCAAATCTGTGAACATGGCTGACACGCTAGGTTTTCTCGAACACGTTCGCCGCATTGAGTCCGACATCCTCAACCACAAAGAGTATCAGAAGCGCTACAGGATGGGCACCACGATGCTGATGACTGATCTGAACAGCATCGGCATCCTTCCCACCAAGCATTTTCAGGAAGGCGTGTGCGGCTACATCGACACCATCTCCGGCGAGAAGCTGGAAGAGGTATACAAGGTCAAGAATAAATCCTGCTTCAATTGTCATTTGCATTGCTCGCGCTACTATGTAACGCCCGACGCAGAAGCTGAGGGACCGGAGTATGAGACGTTGTGCGGATTCACCTCGCGCATCGGAAATAAAAGCCTCCCCTTTGCCCTCGAAATGAACCGGACACTCAACCAGGCGGGACTCGATTCCATCTCGACGTCCGAAGTCATCGGGTGGATAATGGAATGCCGTGAGCGGGATCTGATGTCGCCCGCCGATCTGGACGGATTCGATATCCGGTGGGGCGAAGAGGTCAAGATTCGTGAAGCTGTGGATATGATCATCCAGCGCAAGGGCATCGGCGATGAGATGGCGGATGGCGCGACGAAAATGTCCCAACGCTTCGGGGAAGACGTCCGTAAACTCGTCATGCAAGTCAAGGGGCTGGATCTCATTTGCGGGGATCCGCGGGGCATCAAGGCCTATGGACTGACCTACGCCATCGCGTCGCGTGGCGGCGACCACTTGCGGGCCGAGCCGTTTTTTGAACTGACAGATCGGAAGGATACGGCTCTGAAGCGGTTTGGCACCGAGAAAGCTGCCGATCGCATGGCCGAGGAGGGCAAGGCTGCCCTGGTTATTTGGTCCGAAAAAGTGGCGCTCCTGACCGATTGCCTGACCATGTGCAAGAATATCGGACTTTGTATGGATGTGCTGGATCTGGAGAAGTGTGCTGCCCTGCTGCGGACCGGAACCGGCGTTGATTACAGTGCGGATTATCTTGACAAAATGATGGGCGAGGTGGTTAATCGTGACCACCATCTCAATCGCGCCTTTGGTCTGAAGCGGGAGGCTGACACCTTGCCTGATCGTTTTCAGAACGAACCGCTCAAAGAGGGGCCGACGAAAGGCTCCACTGTCGATATTCGTCAAATGGTGGACGAATACTACCGGCTTCACGGTTGGGATGATCCCAAATCCGGGACGCCAAAGAATGATCGTCCCGATGCAGATTGAGCGTCTACTATCTTTTACTGAATTCGAATTGAACAAAGGCTGAAGAGAACGTGTCGCAACAACGCGAGACATTTACATCCCGCTTCGGGCTGCTCATGTCGATGATCGGCGTGGCTGTTGGTCTGGGCGCGGTGTGGCGATTCCCCTACATGGTCGGCCGGTTTGGCGGTGCGGCTTTTGTGGTGTTTTACGTCGCAGTCATTTTTCTGATCTGCATTCCGACTCTTATGGCCGAGTGGGCTCTTGGCCGCCATACGCAGCGCGGCACCCTGGGCGCGTATGAGCGGGGCGGTTTGCCCGGCGGCAAGTGGGTGGGATGGTTTTTTTACATTGTTGTGTTTTGGGCTTGCGGGTACTACTCCAACGCAGTGGGTTGGGTGGGATACCATGCCATTTGTCAGGTGGTCAACGGTCTGGGCGGGCACCTGGATGCTTCAGCGATTCTTCCCCCGGCCGAGGGATTCAATCTCTCCGCGATGTTGCTTCAGATGACCATGACAGGACTGGTCATTACCACGTGCGCCGTTGTCCTCATCAAAGGTCTGCGCGGTGGTATCGAACGGGTCAGCCGGTGGATCGTGCCCACGCTGTTTGCGATTCTTCTCATTCTCATTGTGCGGTCCGTCACGCTGGATGGTGCATCAGCGGGCGTGCGCTGGTACATCGGGAGCTTTCGGTTTGAGAACCTCACGCCGTCGGTCATGGCTGCGGCCATGGGCATGGCGTTCTTTTCCATGTCGCTGGGTGGCACATTCATGGTGATCTACGGCTCGTATCTCGATTCTAATGCAGATATTCCCAGAAATGCTGTCTTCACAGGAATCGGCGCCATGATCGCGGGCCTTCTGGCGGGACTGGCTATTTTCCCCGCTGTCTTTGCTTTAGGGCTGGAGCCGGCTTCCGGCCCGGGGCTCATTTTTTCCACTTTGCCGCAGACTTTTGCAGCCATGCCCGGCGGGTGGATTTTCGGTCTGCTCTTTTTCGCCGGACTGTTCGGAGCGGCCTATCTGTCCGATGTCGCTGCGTTTGAAGTGATGGTGGCGGGTATGGTGGATAACACATCCATTACCCGAAAAAGAGCAGTCATAATCTGCAGCAGTACGGTTTTTATC
>CAZDVF010000319.1:0-3747 GCA_964508725.1 uncultured bacterium
CAATTTGATGAGTCCGGATCTCCCCCTGCGGGATTCTCCGATGGATCGGTGTACACCACATCTGCCGCGATTTTGTCCAAAGAAGCCGACTTGGAAGCCAAAGATGAAGACGGCACCCACGGCACCCATGTGGCGGGCATCACAGCCGGACGCGCTGCGGATTCCGGAAGCAAGTATACGGGCATGGCGCCGGGCGCCGATCTGGTCCTCGTATCGCTGGGCGGCGGCGCCACCAACATCTGGGACGGCGTCAACTATGTGTTTCAATTTGCTGAAGCAAAAGGAAAGCCGGCGGTGGTCAACATGAGTCTGGGCCACCATTTCGGTCCCCACGATGGCACGTCGTTGCTCGATCAGGTTTTTGACGACCTGGTTGGTCCGGGAAAGATTCTTGTGGGCGCTGCTGGCAACGAAGGCGATGCGCAGATCCATCTCTCCCACACTTTCAACGGCGACACCATTGCCACCGCCCCGACACAGTTCCATGATGAAGATGAAGGTGCTGATTTCTCCACAATCGAATTGTGGGGATCGCCCAATTCCACCATGTCGATTGCAGGAGCGCTCTACGATACCGATGGCGATTTTCTTGTCGTCCAGTCCCCGTTTTACGCGTCGGACGGCAATGCTTACGAGGAGGAAACCTTCTATTCCAACGTGGGTGGCGATGCGTCGCTCTCTCTGGCTGCTGTTGCCCGGGATTCCGACAATCAGCGGCCGAACATCCAGGTGCAGTTCACGAATACCACTCCCTTTGCCATGGTCTTGTACGTCACTTCTGCCGACGCCACTGTTCACATGTGGAATCTTGATGAAGGGGCCTTTCTTGATCTTGGACTTCCCCGGCAGTTCAAAGCCGGGGATAACTCGCACACGGTGGGCGAGATAGGCGGAACGAGCCGGAGCGTCATTTCTGTGGGCGCGTACACGACCAAAAATCAGTACACGGACATCAACGGACAGCAGCAGCAGATTTCAGAGTTTACAGCGCTGGGATCATTGGCTCCGTTTTCGAGCCGCGGACCGACTGTAGACGGCCGCCTGAAACCCGAAATCACAGCGCCGGGCAATGTGGTTGTTTCGGCGACATCCTCGTTTCAGAATCGTACTCCGGACATGGATTTCCAGATTGTGGAAGTCCTTGATGACAATGTGACGTGGGAGGCGTTTGAGGGCACGTCCATGTCCTCTCCCCTGGCCGCCGGCGTGATCGCTTTAATCCTTGATGCCAATCCGTTATTAAAATATAATGAGATCGTTGAGATTTTCCGACAAACCGCCCGCGAGGATGCCAACACCGGCAGTATTCCGGAATCGGGAAGCAATACATGGGGGTACGGCAAGATCGACGCACTGGACGCTGTCCGATTGGCCGAGCAGTGGACATCCATCCGCCTGGATGATGCGGAATATCCCGCCGGTTTCCGGCTTGAACAGAACCGGCCGAATCCATTCAATCCCGAAACAGTGATTACTTTCCGATTGCCTGCTACCGCAACAGTCCGCCTGGCAGTGTATAATTTGCGGGGGGAGCTGGTGGAAACGCTCGTCCACGGACGGCTGGAAGCAGGAGTCCACCGCGTCCGCTGGCTGGCGGCCGGACATCCAACCGGTGTGTATGTCTATCGGATCGAAGCGGGACAGTGGGCCGATTCGGGAAAATGTTTACTGATGAAATAGCTTATTTTTCTTTCCGACCAGTTCGAACGTATCGTTTTTAAAAGCTGAGAATCGCGATGAAAAAAATGAATTCAACCAGTGGCGCAATCAAGATGTCCGAGACGCCGATAACCTTCAAATCGCTTTTCAAAGAGCGCGATCCTGAGTCGTCATTCATCCTCCTCATCGTGCCCATCCTTCTCACTGTCTGGGTTTATTACGGAAAACAGGCAGACTTCGACGCCCTTTTCAATGGGTTTCAGGGTCGGTGGAACCAGGACTTTTACAGTGCTATTTACGAGTACATGACCGCATTCTTGATCATGTTCTGGATCCCTTTTTTCATCCTCAAGGTAATGTTTAAGAAAAGGTTGCGTGATTACGGATTTTGTCTGGGCGATCAGCGGTACGGATTCCGTTTCTTTGCTATTGCGCTGCCGCTGTTGCTCTGGTCTGCCTATGTTGGATCGTCGGGTTCGGGTTTGCAGGCCGAGTATCCATTGGCGAAAAGTACCATGGGGCACGTTCACCTGTTCGCCATTGTGGAGGTGTTTTACCTGATCTATTACGTCAGCTGGGAGTTTCTCTTTCGCGGATTCATGCTCTTCGGACTGGAGAAGCGTTACGGCGCATTGGCGGCGATTTTGATCCAAACCATTCCATCGGCCATTGTTCATATTGGCAAGCCGGCCAGCGAGAGTTTCGGTGCCATTTTTGCCGGTCTGGTTTTCGGATATCTGGCCATCCGGACGCGGTCAATTTTATACTCCCTTTTCCTTCACGCTTTTGTGGGCATCGGGACCGATATCATGGTGACGCTGCGGCTAACGTGAGGCTGGAATGATGTCCACTTCAGATGGAACAGATTGAGATTTGCCCGGAAAGTTTCTATGATAGTAGACTCTGGAAAACCACATGCACGTGCTTGTCACAGGCGCTAACGGATTTGTCGGGGCGGCGCTCTGCCGGAAATTGACGGAGCGGAGAGACACGGTCCGCGGGCTGGTCAGGAAAACCAGTGACTTGACCCTGCTCGAGGGGCTTCCCGTCCAGCTGGTGGTCGGGTCGCTTGAAGATGCGTCATCACTGGCCGAAGCAGTCGGCGGGAGCGAAGTTGTTTACCATGTCGCGGCATCAGTGACCGACTGGGGCACGCCGGAGGCATTCCGCCGCGTCAACGTTGAAGGGACACGGAGCGTGCTTGAGGCTGCCGTTGTTGCGGGCGTCCGCCGTTTTGTGCTGGTCAGTTCCGTGGCGGTGCACAGCTTCATCGGCGCCCGCGACATGGACGAAGACGCGCCCCAGTTCCCGACGCGGTTTCCCTACTGCCAGTCCAAGCGCGAGGCGGAAGACCTGGTCAGAGCGGCGCACAGAAGCTGCCGGATCGAAACAGTCATCGTCCGTCCCGGCGATGTGTACGGACCCGGCGACCGGGTGAGTCTGCTGAAAATGGCCGGCATGCTGGAATCGGGGCGGATGGGACTCATTGCCGGGGGGAAACGGCTCGGCGCCTTCACCTACGTCGAAAATCTTGCTGACGGACTCGTCCTCGCCGGCGCGATAAAGAGCGCGGCGGGAGAGGCTTTCGTCATCACCGACGGGATCGAGCTGACCTGGCGGGATTATTTCCGCAAGCTGACGGCCGAGCTGGACCTTCCCGGACCGCGGTTTTCCGTGCCGCCGTCTGTGGCCGCGGTTCTGGCGGCGGTGCTTGAAGGGGTGTACACCTGTTTCCGAATCCGTTCCAGGCCGCCGTTGACCCGGTATCTGGCGGCCCATTTGTCCCACGACGTCCATTTTTGCATCGACAAAGCCCGCCGCATCCTGGGCTATCATCCAGCTGTGAATGTGGATGAAGCCATTCGGCGTACGGCTGTGTGGTACAGGCGGGTCGTGAGAGGCGAGCGTCCATCTGCTAATGATAATAAGACGAATTAATATATTGAAGAAATCCTGATTGTTAATGAGAAATTCCAAAATATCCCCGCCATTTGAGGAAGCGCTCCGAAAGATTGGAGCTGTTGGCGACCGCATGAACACGGCTGTCTATGCTGTCGGTGGCTACGTTCGTGACTGGTTATTGGGTCA
>CAZDVF010000320.1:0-3746 GCA_964508725.1 uncultured bacterium
TCGATAAAGACTTCGAACGCTCCCCAGATTCCCTGCTGAAAGGGATGATCTGTATCAGCGGTGGCGTGGACCATTGGAGCCGTGCCCAGCCCCGCCTCGTTGGAGAGCATGCCCCTGGCCATCCCGTTCTTGATGGCAGCGGATACGGCAATCCCTGCCATACCGCCAACCGCCGGCATGGGCGCAAATGCAAACCGGAAGATCATGGAGAAAACCTCGGGGATTTTTTCATAATTGACAAAAAAGATAATCAGACCAGCGAGAATGTAAACCAGAGACATGAGCGGCACCAGCTTCTCACAGACCTGACCAATACGTCTGACGCCTCCGATCACCACAATGGCCGTGACCAAAGACATCAATCCTGTCACGAGGTATGGATTCAAGCCATATGTCGAAAGGAAGGCCCTTCCGACTGTATGGGTCTGCACCAGGGATGTTGCAAATAGCGCATTCACAAAAATACCCGCGCTGAAGATCATTGCCAGACCTTTCCAGCCCAGTCCCTTCCTGATGTAGTACATGGGCCCGCCATGCAGCTTGCCTTCCGCATCGGTTTCCCGGTAATGGACTGCCAGGGTTATCTCAGCAGTTTTGGAAATCATGCCGACGAGAGCCAGGAGCCACATCCACAAAATTGATCCGGGACCGCCTACTGAAAGAGCCGTGGCAACCCCAGCGATATTCCCCATGCCCACAGTGCTGGCTAACGCAGTGGTTGTGGCCTGAAAAGGCGTCATGCGCCCTTTATCTCGTGTCTCACTCTTTTGGAATATCTTTCCGAATGTGTTTTTAAAAATATATCCGAATCTTCTAAACTGAAAGAATTTGGATTTTAGTGTCAGGAAAAGCGCAACCGCAGCAATGAAAATCATGGTCCAGGGGCCCCAAAGGATCCGGTCAATCTGAGTAGCAAAATCCATGATGTTTTCCAACATGTTGTTGACTCCTTTTGGCAACCGTTACAGCTTCTCCAAGACATCCACATCGGCTAAAATCGAAGCCAGGAAGGCTTTCCTTGCGTGCAGGAGGTTTTCCGCCTGGTCATAAACCAGAGAATTTGGGCCGTCCACAATGCTGTCATCCACCTCATTGCCGCGGTCAAAGGGCATCACGTGGATGAATTTGGCATTGTTGGTGCGTTTGTGTAATTTTTCTGTTAACCGCCAGTCTTTATATTGTAAAGCAATTCGTGCTTCCTCTTCTTTGGTGCGGATGTAATAATCGGGCGACACCCAGGTCCGTGGGAAAATAATATCGGCGCCTTCCACGGCTTTTTGCACATCATGCGATATTTCATAGGTCTGCCCGTTCTTCTCACATTCCGCTCGAATGATGGCTTCTTGTTCTGGATCGAGATCATAGCCTTCCGGATAAGCAATGGTCACATCCATGCCATACGTCGCGGCAACCAGAGCATCGGCCTGAATGGAGGTGTAGTGCCGGACAATGGGGGAATAGGCCCAGTGCGCCACCAGTTTCTTGCCTTTCAGGTCGCCGATGGCTTCCTGCATGACCATGATATCCGCCATGGCCTGGGTGGGATGTTGCATGTCACAAGCCAGATTGATAACCGGTTTTTTTGAGAACTCCGCATATTTTTCGCAAACTGCATCACCAAGGCCAGGCCTGAGCACGCCAGTCTTGTCAGGGATTGGACCGCTGAGGCGGATACCCACACAGTCGACAAAACGATCTGTGACTCTGGCCGTGTCTTTCAGCGCTTCGCCGTATCCCGGCCGTTCCTCCAGGCTCAACCGCAATCCGCCAGGATCAGGAACCTGCACATTGCCGCCCAAATGCTGCATGGCAGCCGTGAATGAGATGCGTGTCCGGGTCGATCCACGGAAAAACATTAATAGCAGGGTCATACCTTTGCAAATATCCAGTAACTTTGCTTTATTCCCCATGGCCTTTAATCTGTACGCCAAATCAAGCACCTGATCCAGCTCTTCTTTTTTCCAGTCGTGGGTTGTTAGGACATCCCTTCCTTTCAGGTCAATCATTGAAGTCTCCTTGTTCTGAAATGGCATATTATGTTGTGATTTTATTTAACCACGAAACACACGAAGGACACGAAAAAAGAATGTACAAGGGAGTAAAATATCGATATTGATAAAATTTAACCACCCTCGTGTTTTTTTGAACTTCGTGGTTTTATGAGTAAACGATCCACCGCCAGAGTCGGTAGTTTAGGATCGAGAACCACTAGCCGAGCCAGTGGTTTGAAGATCAATTACCGTACCGGGATAAACTTACCTTGTCCGGGCTGACCTTTCAATTCTCCATTCTCCAGCAGTATCTTCCCCCGCTGCATGACAATGGACGGTTTTCCCATAATTTCTCGTCCTTCAAATAAACTATAGCCAACCTTTAGAGGACTGTTTTTCGCTGTTACTGTGTGCTTCATTCTTTGATCAAAAATCAGCACATCCGCGTCCGATCCTTCCTGCAGGATGCCTTTCCGAGGGAACAGCCCAAAGATCCTGGCCGGATTCTCACAGGTCAGCTCTACCAGACGTGGAAGCGAAATCCGTTTTCCGTTGACTCCTTCATCATATGCAACAGTAAACATGGTGTCAACACCGGGGATTCCATTGGGACTTAAGAAAATATTATCCCATATCGGTTCTTTCTTTTCAATAGTATGCCCGGCTGCATCCGACCCGATCACATCGATGAGGCCGTCTGCCGCGGACTGCCAAAGCGCATCCACATCTTGCTGTTTTCGGAGAGGTGGCGCCATCTTGGCCAGCGATCCTTTGGTCAACAATTCATCATCCGTAAGGGTTAAATAATGGGTGCAGGTCTCTGTATAAAAATTATTCTTGCCCCAGCCTTTGAACAGGCGGATGACGTCCAGACTTTCGCGGGCTGTGACATGAACCAGATAGAGCGGACATTTCGTAACATCAGAAAGTGCAAGGATTCGGAAAATTGCTTCCGCTTCAGAGATGTTGGGATGGGAAGGCGTAAAAAACTCCGGCCCGAGATTCCCCTGAGCTGTGGAGCGATCTTCCAGGAAGTCGATCATGCTGCCGTTTTCCGCATGGGCAGCCAGCAGTCCTTTTTTCGCAGCGATGATTTCCATGATTTTGATGATTTGCTCGTCTTCCAGCTTCATTCCCCGGCGGGCATAGGCCATAAATACCTTAAATGAGTTGACACCTAAGTCGATGGCTGCAGGAATCATCTCGTCGATGTTATCCATATCGTTCGATGTCAGGGAACAGTGAATTCCAAAATCAACCATGGAAGAGCTTTCACCCTCAATGATGAAGTCTTTGACTGCATCAACGAGATTTCCGGTTTTTCCCCAAGCCTTGACAGCGCCAATGTATGGAATCAACGTCGTGATTCCTCCCAAAATGGCGGCTTGAGAGAGCGTATCGATGCGATCCGCATACACCGGATGGAGATGGGCATCGATGATGCCGGGCAGGACAAACTTGCCTGAAGCATCAATAATCCGATCTGCATTCTTCTGGCTTCCGCCCGGTTCGATCATGTCGATCTTGCCGTCCCTGATGAATAAATCGGACGGCTTCATCCCCTGACCAGAAACCAGTGCCCCGCCCTTGATGGCGATATCCGATGGCGTCATTCGCATGATTCGCTCCATGAATCAGTTCGTATCAGACATGTCCGGTTCAGAGGTTGAAGTGTGTCAGAAAGCAGTTTTGGAACATTGTCATCAAAGTGAGGAATTGAAGGAAGATTTTGATTGATCTTCAAACCACTGGCTC
>CAZDVF010000321.1:0-3737 GCA_964508725.1 uncultured bacterium
ACCTGGTAGAGGTCGAAGTGGTCGGTTTGCAGGCGGCGCAGACTGGCATCGACTGCGGCCATAATATGCTTCCGGCCGAGACCGCCATCGTTGGGACCGTCTCCGGTGGCGTACCGGACTTTTGTCGCCACGACCAGATCGTTCCGATTCGTGTCTTTCAGCCACCGGCCGATGATTGTTTCCGATTCGCCGTCTGCGTAGATGTCTGCCGTATCGATGAAATTGCCGCCGATTTCAACAAACCGGTTCAAGATTTCCCGGCTGACTCTCTCGTCGCATTCCCATCCGAATGACATGGTGCCCAGGCACAATTCGCTGACTTTTAGTCCTGAGCGTCCAAGGTTATGATAATGCAAATGTATTCCTCCTCGAATTACTCAATAAAGCCCAATTTCGCCTTCACCGCATCATTGGAAATCGGCTTGATGCCGGAGGCATCCAATCGATATTTGTCCATGAATTGTTTCTGTATGTGAAAATCGATACCCGCATCCGTCAACACAGAATCGAGCCGTGCATTTGAAAAGGAATAGCTCGGACCATCAAAGAACGGGGACCACAAACCTCCCCAGTGATGGGGGATGAAGGCATTGGGTTTGAGAATGGGAATCACCTGTTCCACGTAATAGGAACTGTTGAACCCAAGCCAGAGATCAACGCTGTCCAATTTTCCCGATTCCATGGCCTCGCTGAGATACGCTGCCGTGGATTTTTCCTGAGGCGCAATTTTGAGGTTGTTGAGAGCGATGCCGTATTCTTGGAAGAAAGCCTTATCCGCAATCTTGGATTCATGGAATGTTTGACTGTTTCCTGAATTATCCCAAAACCAGGTCACCGGACGCCGGGGATGATTCAGTGTAAACAGAAAAGCCAGACACCGTCCGACGGGACAATCTTCCAAAATTCCAGGCCGCAATCCCCCGGTTTCCGGATCAGGCGTAGGTACATCGACCAATGCCAAAGGGGTCTGTAATAAAAGGCCAAGCGGCGTCTCAACATTGCCGCTGTGGTGCCATCGGACGACCCGGACGCTCAGACCGCTGCCCAGATCAATGGTTTCACCCCCTTGCACCTCGGTGCATTGCGATTCCGGTATGCCTTGCGCAAGAGCCTGCAAGCATGTCGATTTAGGACCGATAATGTGCGCCCCTGTCAACCTGGCCCAGACAGCCGTATCAAAGGAATGATCAGGATGACTGTGCCCGGATAATATATAATCCAGTTTTTTGTCCGCACCGATCGCCTCGGCAACCCGTCGAACAGCCTCTGTATCTGGCGCCACAGGTTGTGCAGCGAGCGTTTCCATTTTGTCGATATCAGGACGCGGCGGGCGCGGGATACGCGTTATCCAGCCGTCCATCAGAATACGGATATCTCCTGTTTCCACGAGCCAGTTGGTGTTCGACATCCAGGTAAAGCCTATCGTGGGGTGCGCTGCTGTCGATATGGATTTCTGCGTTCGCTGACAGACATTCAACGACGCAAAAACAATCAGGAAAAAGAGTCCCTTTTTAAAGAGTGACATGACATCCTCCCAATGATAAAAATTTTCCATTTCAAGGGATTGTAGACAATGCCTTCCCGCATTTTCTTAATTAATCATTCCGGTTGTTCGTCGGGCTGTCACACAGCGTCGCCCCAATGAATGACAATATGATGATATTATTTTCTCTTTTTAATTCCCTTTACTGCACCCTCAATCAATCGCACGGCTGCTTTTCGGGAGATATGCTCGGGATCTCTCTCTCCATAGGGTGTGGAGGCAATGCCGATGGCCGCTGCTTTGGGATAGGTAAAAATTTCTTCAAGACATTTTGCCAGTTCATAACTGGTCGGTCCGTTGGGCGCAGTCAATCCATGACCCAGAACCTCCTCAGGCGCCAACACATCCATATCGATGTGGATATAGATCAAATCGGTCAATCGACTCAATCGCTCCATTTGCTTATGGACATTGGCGGTCAAATTCCGGATGTCATCGGTGGAAATGATCTCCACCTCAAGGCGTTCGATGAGTTCGACCTCTCTGGGATCTGTATCCCGCACATCGCCCAACACGATATAGCTGGGCGGCAGCGGCGGATCCAGACTGGTGATAAGTCGGTTACGGTCGTTGTAGAGTCCTGCTGCCAGAGCGACATCCATGCCGCCGTACATACCGCTGAGAGTGGTCTCCGGCGTGTTGATGTCGGCATGGGCGTCAAAATAGATTAGCCCAACCCGATGGGGGATATTTGCTGCCAGATGGTACACTTCCTTCTTTTTTCCGGGACCCATGTGCTGCAATCCTCCCAAGACACCGGGCAGATCGGCGCAGCTTCCCAGCAGTGCCACTGTAAAGAGTTCATCCTTCCCGTAGTCAGATATGAGTGTGGCCAGGTGACGACTCCGCAGCGCATCTCTTGCCCAGCCAGGATACTTGTTTTCTTCCTCGGACAGTTCGAATGCGGTATTTGTGACAATTTCACAATCCAACCGTTCAAGGCAGTCCACAAGCCCTTCATGCATAATGCTTTCTGCGGCCATAAATGGATTTTTAATAATTGCCACTTTGACGCGGCCAGACTCATAATACTCCTGACCCGCAAGAACAAAAGGAGCGACTAAAAGAAACACCACTATAACAAGGATGAACTTTTTCATTATTTTATCCACCTTTTATAAATTCAATTTCTTTATCAATGGACAATCAATGTCAACGATTCTTAATGCCTTTAATGGCGCCTTCCACCAATTGGTAAGCGGACGCAATCGATTTCTTATTTGCATCATCAGGCAGAGACGCGATACCCAATGCGGCTGCTTTGGGAAATGAAAAGATTGTTTCCAAACAGGCGGACAGCTCTTTGCTTGTGATGCCATGATGTATGGCATGGGGATGTCCGGGAATTTCGGAGGGATCGAGAACACTCAAATCCACATGCACATAGAGGACATCAGTCAGCGCGCTCAGCCGTTTCATTTGCTTTTGAACGGATGGAGAGTTCTGCTTGAGATCTTCCACTGATAACCGCTGGATGAATGAATTATCGATATTGAATTCTTCGTAGGGAGTGGTATCACGAACGCCGGCCATTACGATGAATTTTGTCGATATGGGCGGATCAAGCCCGGCTTGCATGCGCAGGGTGGAATTGCTCATTCCCGCTGCCACAGCCACATTCATGCCCCCCATATTCCCTTCGACAGAGATGTCCGGCGTGTTAAAGGCGGCCTGTGCGCTAATCCAGATCAATCCGACCTTTAGGGGTTTACTGTGTCCCAGGCGGGGCAGGCCCAGAATATCACGGCTCCGTTTATCTTTCAGAGGCGCCCGGTCCGGCCCCAGATGCTGAAGTCCGGCCAGCATGCCGATGACAGATTTACTGCCCGACAAAAGACCCACAAAAAAGACTTCGTCCTGATCATAGGCATACATCATTTTACCCATGGTTCGATTGGTCAGGGAGGCCCGATTCCATTCGCCGTATTCCCTTTCCAATTCTTCGGGCATTTTCACATCCAGTGTCGCTTCAATCGTGCATCCCCATTCTGTGAGCTTGTTCATCAGGCCACTCTTGGCCAGCAATTCCGGTCCCTTTAAAATCTCCGGGCCGGTTCGTGAATCGGAATAGGGATCCTGGATGATCACGACTTTGATTTTACCATCTGGGGTGATGTAGTCCTGGGCTGAAATCCATCCAGGTAACAGGATGAAGATAATCATAATACAGCTGATTATTTTCTTCATAGGTTTT
>CAZDVF010000322.1:0-3730 GCA_964508725.1 uncultured bacterium
GTATGGCGCCAGCTTGATAGCGATGTGGACAATTTGGATCATGGCTTCGTTGAGGCTGTCAAAAAAGGCCAGCACAGGAGCCGCTCGCTTTTTTGGCAGAAGTGTCAGCGCCACACCACAAAAGATGGCAAAAAAGATCACCTGAAGAATAGTGCCGTTTGACAGACTTTCAAACAGATTGGTGGGGATAATATTCAGCAGCGTGTTGATCGGACTGGCCTGCTCTGCCAGACCCGACATTGTGGCGCCGTCAGCGCTGTAATTTGCCATGAGTTGATCGCGTACATTATCTGGAAGACCGCTTCCTGGCTGAAGCACGTCGGCCAGAATCAGTCCAACGGCAATGGCGAAAGCTGTGTAGATCAGGTAATAGGTCAGCGTTTTCAAACCAATACGGCCCATCTTCTTCGGATCCATACTGGCTGTGCCGATGAGTAGCGAGGCGAAGATCAGCGGGATGATGACCATCCTGATCATACGGATGAAGGCTGTCCCCACCGGTCTGATTTCTGCGATTTGTTCCTTGAATAGGAGTCCGGCAAGGGCGCCGAAGATCAAGCCAATGAAAATCTGATTATAAATCTGGATATTGAGAAGCCGCTGGCAGATCAGGTGGAAAACGGTGAAGAGACAGATGATCCGCACAAGTTGGACAAGGACTGGCGGTACCGGTGTGAGGGTGTCCGCCGGCACCAGATAAAGTGTAATGAAGATGGCTGCAGAAATGAGAAGGAAAACGATATGACCAAGCGAAGCTTTTCGAATGATCTCCATATTACTTCTCCGAAGACAAATATGAGAGGATTAATTAGGCTTAATTGCAGCGATGGTTCTGGAAATCTTGAACACATTATAGCAAAAAAAACTGTCGTTTCAAAGCGGTTTCCGGTTTCATTTTCTCTTGCATATTTGGGCTGGATACCGTATCTTTGAGCCACTATGACCTGTAATCAGCGACTTTCAGAGACGATCAGAAAGAGGGACTCTCTGGTCTGCGTCGGTCTGGATGTCAATCCTGACCGTATGCCCAAACACCTTTTTTCACAAACCGATCCGATCCTCGCGTTCAACAAGGCCATCATTGACGCAACCCACGATCTGGTTCTGGCTTACAAGCCCAACCTGGCGTTTTACGAGGCGCTGGGAGTCGACGGATGGCGCATCCTTCGGGAGACAGTGGCTTACATTCCAGAGGGTGTCATCAAGATCGGCGACGCCAAGCGCGGTGATATCGGCACTACGGCGCAGAAATACGCTGAAAGCCTGTTTGATCTGGGATTCGATATTGTGACCGTGAATCCCTATCTGGGATGGGATTCCATCAAACCGTTTGTCCAAGATCCGGCCCGGGGCGTGTTCATCCTCTGTTTGACTTCGAATCCCAGCTCGCGTGATTTTCAGTACGCCATTTCCAACGGTCAAACGCTTTACCAGAGCGTGGCAGAGACTGCTGTTCGGTGGAATGAAAACGGGAACTGCGGTTTGGTGGTTGGCGCTACGCATCCCGATGAGCTGAAAGATATCCGCGCTATCGCGCCTGATCTGCCCTTCCTGATTCCAGGTATTGGCGCCCAGGGCGGCGATCTGGAAGCTTCTGTCACAGCGGGAACCGATGTTCGGGGCGAGGCGGCAGTCATCAATTCAAGCCGGGGCATCATCTATGCTTCGACGGGTGATGATTTTGCCGATGCGGCCCGCCTTGAAACGGCGAAACTCCGGGACGCCATCAATGCCGTCCGCCGCACAAAGAAGTAATGACAGACAACGTATTCTCATTCTGTCCTGATGGTTGTTGCCCCGAATATGTTACAGCTGAAATAGTTTGCTGAGTCCTGTCGTTGGTGTCATCCAAAGAAATCTCTAATCACTCCTGAAACAATATCTATGAATCTGTCTCATACATCCGATTTGCCTGATATCCAAAAGTAGAAAGGAGAGCACGGTATGGCTTTGACGTCACAAGAGATCCTCTCAATATTTAAAGAAACCGAAGCTTTGCTCGAAGGCCATTTTATTCTGACATCGGGAATGCACAGCGCCAAATATTTTCAATGCGCCAAGGTGTTTCAGTATCCGTGGCATTCCGATGTCTTGTGCAAGGACATTGCCGCACATTATCAAGATCTAAAAATTGACGTTGTGATTTCTCCGGCTGTTGGGGGGATCGTGGTCGGGCAAGATGTCGCCCGGCATCTCAAAGTACGTGCAATGTTTACCGAGCGGGTTGACGGAAAAATGGCGTTTCGGCGCGGTTTCGCTGTTAAATCCGGAGAGAAGGTTCTCGTTATGGAAGATGTCACGACAACCGGCGGTTCTGTGAAAGAGGTCATGGAAGCGGTACGACAGAGCGGAGGAGACATCGTATCCGTAGCGGCTGTGGTGGACCGAAGCGGTGGAAAGGTTCAGTTTGGCGTGCCCTATTTCTCTCTCTTCCAGATGGAAGTGACCAACTACCAGCCGGAGTCATGTCCGCTTTGCCAGGCCGGAAGCCAGGCAGTCAAGCCCGGAAGCAGGGGATTGAAGTCGACTTGACCATACGATATGGATCGGTGAATGGCCGTTTTTCTTGATAGTTTATTCGTTGCCCTGTCCATGGTCCTGCTGTGGAAGGGATCTGACTGGCTGGTGGATGGCGCTGTCCGTCTCGCGGATCATTTCCACGTCCCGCAGCTTGTTATCGGTCTCACTGTCGTGGCTCTGGGCACATCAGCGCCGGAGTTTGCCGTAACGATTGGCGCTGCTGTCTCGGGCCAGACCAGCATTGCAATTTCCAACGTCATCGGATCGAACATCTTTAACCTGGGATTTATTCTGGGTGGTGTGGCCATTGTGCAGGCTATTGCGTCCTCGCGAGAGTTGGTCTTCCGCGATGGTGCGGTCCTCCTTCTTTCCATCATCGTCCTTTTTATTTTTCTCCTAGATTCACAACTGACACGTCTTGAAGGTTTGCTTCTTCTATCTGGTCTGATTACGTATAACCTGGTTCTTTTTCGTCGTCAGGGCACTGTTAATGTGGTCATCAAGCCATCGAAACGTCAGGCTCAGGATGTGCTGATGGTTATTTTTGGCATCGGCATTGTGATCTTGGGGGGATATCTGCTCCGTGAGGGGGCTGTCGGACTTGCGCGGAGAATGGGACTGTCTGAGTGGGTCATAGGCGTAACAGTAGTGGCGGCTGGAACCTCAGCGCCAGAATTCGCCACGTCGATGGTCGCGAGCATGAGGAAACATCACGGGATTTCAGCCGGGAATCTGATCGGAAGCTGTATCTACAATGTGCTCGGCGTGCTTGGGCTGGCCGGAGTGCTGCGCCCCATGACAGTCACACACAGCGCGCAAGTGTCGGTGGTAATGATGCTGGCGTTGGTTGTCTTGTCCATCTATGTGCTCCATACCCGCGATCGGCTCTCGAAACGGGAGGGCCTTATTCTGGTCAGCGCCGGTCTCATCATCTGGATTCTGGAAATCACATAGTTTTCCTGATACGTCTTCTGTTTTCCATCTTTTTAGCACCATCTTCTGTCTATCAGATTGAATTTTTATAATGAATTTGAAGCGTGTGAACACGTTGCATGTTCATCACAATGCGATTTGAATGGTCGTTTCCAACCATTACATTTATCATTCCATAGAAAAATAAACGTTGGCAGGCGTGCTTTTGATGTGGAGTCGATCAGTGATTGATCTTCAAACCACTAGCTCAGCTAGTGGTTCTCGATCCTAAACTGGA
>CAZDVF010000323.1:0-3716 GCA_964508725.1 uncultured bacterium
GGGCAAGGCATACCTTGCCCTACCTCGAAGATCTCAACGATACTCAACTTCCAGGAAACCCGACAGATGCCGGACGGATGGACCAAGCTCTCCTGTCATAACCAGGATAAAAATTGGAGACTCGAACGCCACCCGCTCAGCAAGCAAAGTACAGAAAGAACAGAACCACCAGGACAACAGCCGTAACAGCAAAGACTGTGTTGCGAAGTGTCGGATGGCGCGTCTCGCCTCCAAATTCACGTCGGATTGTTTCGTCATAGTCTTCTTCATCGTAGGACGACGCAACACCCAGCCTGTTCAGAACCGCTTCATCGGACCACCCCGTCTGTTCGTCTGATCCGCAATGGGGACACGCCTTTGCGCCGGACGGAACGTATCCTCCGCATTGGGGACAGTTAAAAGTGTCCACGCTTCTTTCCCCGAACTGTTTTCACATTCGACCACTGACAACTGTGTACTGTCTACTAAGAACGGTCAGTTGACTACTCCTTGCACCACCGGTCCATCCACTCGATCACGGTCTCGTGCCATTGGATGGAATTATGCGGCTTGAGAACCCAGTGATTCTCGTCCGGGAAATAGAGCAGCTTGCTGGGGATGCCCAATCGCTGCAAAGCGTTGAATGTGCCCAGACCCTGTACATCCGGCAGGCGATAATCCAGCGCTCCGTGAACGACCAGCATGGGCGTCTTCCAGTTTTCGACATATCGGACGGGATTGAATTCTTCATAACCTTCAGGATTACTCCACGGCGTGCCGCCGTTCTCCCACTCGGGGAACCACAGCTCTTCGGTGTCGAAGTACATGCCCCGGGTGTCCAGAATGCCGTCGTGGTTCACCAGGCACCGGAACCGGTCGGGCCAGTTGCCGGCGATCCAGTTGATCATGTAGCCGCCGTACGACGCGCCCAGGGCCGCCACCCGGTCTCCATCCATCCAGGAATAGCGGTCGATGGCCGCGGCCAGTCCTTTCTGGAGATCCTCCAGCGGACGGTCGCCCCAGTGACCGCTGATGGCGTCTGAAAATGCCTGGCCATATCCTGTGGAGCCGTGAAAGTCCACCATCACCACAGCGTATCCGGCCCCGGCGTAGGCCTGGGGATTCCACCTGTAGTGGAAGTGATTCCCGAAGCTCCCCTGGGGTCCGCCGTGAATGAGAAAAGCGATGGGATATTTCTGAGCGGGATCAAAATCGGCAGGCTTGACAATGGTGCAGAAGACCTCTTCGTCGTTCCAGCCCTTGAATGTGAACTGCTCGTAATCTCCCATGCGGGCCGCTGCAATCTTCTTCGCATTGAGGGATGTGACAGCCTTCAGATCCTTCCCGTCGGGCCGAACAGACCAGAGTTCCACAGGTGATTTCAGGTTGTCGATGCTCAGGATGAGTCGTTTGCCTGCTTCGGACACGCTGCCTACAGTGCCATCACGCACCATAGTGCGGACCTCCCCATTCTTCACGTCAATCGCGAAGAGGGACGTCTGCCCCAGATTGGACGCTGTTGCATAGATCGTCTTGCCGTCGGCCGACCAGCAACAGGAGGAGACGGAACGATCCCAGTCTTGCGTAAGAACGCGCTCGGAACCGTCGGGCCACGATTTGAGAACGATGCGAAACCGGTCGGCTTCGAATCCCGCACGCTCCATCGCCAGCCAGGCCAGAATCTTGCCGTCAGGTGAAAACTGCGGCTGGGTATCCCACGCCGGATTCGATTCGGTGAGACATGTCGGCGGTTGAGATCCGTCGGTCGGGACGACGTACAGATCAAAATTGGTGGACCAGGATTCGGCTGCACCCTCATTCCGGGCCGTGAAGACCAGTTCCTTTCCGTCAGGACTAAACGTGATCTCTTCTGTGCCGCCGAACGGCTTGGAGGGCGTGTCCGCATCCATGCCGGCCATGAGATTGACGGCCTTCTTCTCTTTGCAGTTCCAGACAAACAAGTGGGACCGCCGGCCATCGGACCACGTGTCCCAGTGGCGAACAAATCCCTGGTCGTACATCACGCCGGTTTCTGGACTCTTCTCGCGCGCATCCAGCTTTTCTTTCGTGTCGGTCGGACACCCTTTCTCCGGGAAGACGTCCATCGAGAAGGCCAGAGCACCGCCCGCAGGAGACACGACGAGATTACCCACATCCAGCGGCAGGTCAGTGATTTGCTCGGCCTCGCCGCCGTCTACGGGGATGCGCCAGACCTGGGACGATCCGGATCGGGTGGAAAGAAACCAGATACGCTTGCCACATTTGGACCATCGTGGATTGAAATCGCCGGCCGTGTGCGACGTCAGGCGCCGGAGTCCCTTTCCGTCCGCTCCCACCAGCCAGAGATCAGTACGGCCGCGGTTGGCATCCATGTCGGTGCTGCGTAGCGTGAAAACGATCCGCTGACCGTCGGGAGACACCTGGGGATCGCCAATGCGGTCCATGCCCAGCATGTCGCTCACCGAAAAAGGATGCGTTTCATCCTTCGCCTGGGCAACTGCGCCGACTGCAAGACAGAATAACAGGCTGCCTACCATCCATCCAATTCGCATGAGTACCTCCTTGTAATGACATCCATTATTAAGGAATAAATCTCTTTAACTGAAACTGTGGGAAAAGTGCCTGCTGAACAGAGTAACTAGTTAGGATCATCCGAATATGTGCAATTTTGCCCGGTTTGTCAAGAATGTTTTGATACGGAGTTGTATCTGTGTCCGTCACGGTCTTATCTCTGTTCGGCAAACTAGACGAGCAGGATGTCGTGGTTATGTAGAGACGTCCCGGCGGGACGTCTCTACAACAGATGAAAACTTCACCCCACCACTTCAACCTGAAGCGTCGTTTCGATGATGTGATATGTTTCGGACAGGTAATTGCTGATATCGTGGATTAATTGGGATTGTCCGTCGGAATCGATGCCTATCTGCACGCGGATGTGAGCGGAAAAAACCAGCATATCAGCCGTGATGGCCCAGAGATGGACATTGTCCAGCGATTCGATATTTGGGAAACGAGCCAGCAGATCGTCGGAGACCATGTCCACGTTGAGACCGCCGGGCGCCATTTCGAGCAGAATCACTGTAGATTCACGCAAGATGGACCAGGCCCACACAACAATCGCCGCCGAAATCCCGATGCTGACGATGGGATCGAGAAACGTCCACCCTGTTTTGAGGATGAGGATCGCGGCGATCACAATACCTACAGAAGACGCTGCGTCCGCCATCATGTGAAAGAAGACGCTCCGCACATTGAGATCCTTTTTGTGACTGCCGTGGAGGATTAGGATGCTGGCGACGTTGGTGACCAGGCCGATCATGGCGACAACGAGCATTTCCTTCCCCAGCACGGTTTGTGGATTGAGGAGGCGTTCCACCGATTCGTACACAATCACACCCGCAACCAGAAGGAGGAAAAGGCCGTTCACAAACGCGGCCAGGATCTCGGCGCGGAACAATCCGAAAGTCCGGTGATGGCAGAGGGGCTTGCGGGCAATGGCAATAGCCGCCAGTCCGAGGCCGATGGCAAAGGCGTGCGTAAACATATGCCCCGCGTCACTGATCAGGGCGATGCTGCCGGTCAGCAATCCACCAACCACCTCGACCGCCATGACCGTCACTGTAATCACCAGGGAGAGAATCAACTTGCGTTTTTCTGTCGCGCGGTACTCGAACAGGCGGTCTGAGATATGGAGATGATTATGGCTCATCGACGAAACCTCTCATCCATCAAGATAT
>CAZDVF010000324.1:0-3666 GCA_964508725.1 uncultured bacterium
AATCCAGAACCACGGATTCTTTTCCTGATTTGGCTTGGACTTTCACCAGTTGCGTCTTGCCGTCCGCATCGGATTTCATCTCGAGATAGGCGTTATCATCCAGCCAGCCCTGGATGCGGGGCAGAGGCCCAAGAAGCTGCGGATCACCTCGCATGTAGGCCTGCTCGTACGTCAACATTTTCTTCTGCGCCAGACCAGGCTGAGCCAGCAGGATCGCCGCGGCCGCAAACAAAAAAGCTGCGGCACCATGACGTGCGTTTCTTCTCATTGCAACCTCCATCATACTGTTCAAGGATAGTCGGAACAACAAGGATGTGAACCTTTACAAATCATGTCAGGATACGCTGGAGAGGATCCGTATCTTTCCCGCAATCTCCTTAACGATCTTGGCGCAGACCATGGCCGTCATCCCCGACGCATCCCGTCGGGGATTAAACTCCACCACATCCGCACCGAGAATGGCGGGCGCTTCAAGGCGCTGGATGACCGACAGCGCCTGGCGCGTCGAGAGTCCGCCTGGTTCAAAATGCGAAACGCCCGGCGCAAATGCCGGGTCCAGGGCATCCACGTCGAACGAAAGATAAACAGGCGTATCAAAGGAGATAGGAGCGTCTTCTGTCCAGTCTTTCATCGCGTGGATTTCCACGCCGAACCGTTCCGCCTGCGCCCGTTGATGTCCATTCAGCGTGCGCACGCCGACCTGAACCAACCGCTGGCACAGGCCGTCCTCCATGACGCGGGCAAAGGGACAGGCGTGCGACAGACGGTCTCCGTCGAGACTGTCGTAGAGATCGGGATGGGCGTCAAAATGCAGGACGTGAATTCGCGGATACTTTTTACTGAAAGCCTGGAGGACCGGATAGGTAATGGCGTGATCTCCGCCGAGAATCAGTGGAATAGTGTCAGATTCGAGCAAACCGGCGACAGCACTCCGGATCTCGGAAAACGCTGTTTCGGAATTTTGGATCATCAGATCGCCGGCAATGTGTAACACTCCATCAGCGCCCAGGTCGACTCCCGTCTCGCTCCACAAATTGGCTGAATCGGAATAGAGTGCGTCCCGGATCAGTGGCGGCGCCTCGGCCGGCCCCCGAAGATAGGAGGAATGTGCGTCGAACGGAACGCCCAGCACGGTGATGCTTGATTGCCCTGTATCAGTCAATCGGTTTCCCCTGTTTATGTTGGACTTGTCACAGAAATTCTTGAGGACAGATAATCGTTTCGACAGATCTGATATTCTGATCTGGGGTGTTAACGCTGTTTCCTCTTTGATTTAAATTTGGGAAAAAATCCGCGCTTGACGTGACTCCCGCCACAGAAGGATTTGTTTTGTGATTTGCCACAGCTGCACAGTGAAGTGCGAACGCCCCGAAGCCGGACCTGATCGTTGGCGTCTTTCAGCGTAAAGGGACCCTTGAGCATCAACGGACCTTCCCGTTGGACACCCACTGTGAGCGGCTCCTTCGGGAACGAAACAGGTTGCCTCTCAGTCACATGGAACTTTCCCAGGTCAAAGAAATCTTTCACCTCGTGGCTGCCATCGCAGAAAGGATGATTCTTCGTGTGACCGCACCGGCACAGCGAGACGCGGGTTTCGTCCATGATGGATTCGCCCGTTTCATCCACCAGGTGGATGTCGCCTCTCAGATAGAGTGGACCCGCTCGGTTGACAGTGACCACATTTTGATCAGAAACAGCTTCATCAGATCCGCCATCGAGCCGCTGAAAGTGTAGCGATCCGGTGGGACATCGCATGATCACTTCGGCCAACCAATCAGGATCTGTCATATCAGGTGCTACCCAGGGTTCGTGCCGCAGGTTAAACACGCGAGAAAGTCCGCGCAGGCACTCACCCACATGAGTGCACCGGTCCACGGCAAATGTAACCAGGATCTTCTTGCCCCTGTATTTGATAACGCGTTCCTTCAGAATGGGGATTCCGGTATGAATGAGATAGAAATCCCCTTAATGTAGAGCATCTGGCAGACAATGTCAACAAGGAAGTGGAGCCGCTTTTGCCTTGCATTTCACTGCTTAAAAGTGTACCTTTTACATAACATGGGACAAATCCCGACGCGTCGCATTGTTGGAACATATACACTTCACGAATCAGGATGCACAACATGAAAAAGATTGTAACAGAAGAAGGCAAGACCATCTCCATCCAGATGAATCGGAACCTGTATGGTAAGAATGAGGAACTGGCCAAAAAGAACTGGGCCACATTTAACCGGCATCACATCCACGCCGTGGATATTCTGGGCAGTATCGGATCGGGAAAAACATCGACCATACAACAACTGGTTTTTAATCTGAAAGAGCGATACCGTATCGCTGCAATAGCAGGGGATCTGACGACCACCATCGACGCCGACCGCATCAGGGAAAAAGGAGCCAACGTCCTTCAGGTCAACACAGACGGCGGATGTCATCTCGACGCCAACATCATCCAGAATACACTCAAGGTTCTGGATCTGGACAGTCTGGATTTGGTTTTTATCGAAAACGTGGGTAATCTCATCTGTCCGGCTTCATTTCCACTGGGTGCACATCAGCGGCTGGTCGTGGTCTCTGTCACCGAGGGCCCCTACATGATCGTCAAGCACCCCCACATCTTCCAGGGCGCGTCTGTACTGGCCATCAATAAAATCGATCTTGCCAAGGCAATGGATGTGGATCCTGAACAGCTCAAGGCGGATGCCCGGCGCATCCAGCCCAACATTCACGTTGTATCGACCAACGCCCGAACGGGTGAAGGAATCCCCGAACTCATCGATGCACTCAAACTTAAGTGAACAATGCACGAAGCATCCATCGCCCAATCGATCATTGAAACCGTTTTAGCGGAAGCGAAAAAACAGAACGCCAAGGCCGTCGATTCAGTAGAAATCGAAATCGGCGAGCTGACCTTTCTCGGCACAGACCAAATCCAATTCTGGCTTGAGATGGGATTCAAGTCAACCCTGGCGGAAAATGCCGAGATCCGGTTCATCCCTGTTGATGGTGTTATCCATTGTCAATCTTGCGGATTCGAGGGACACATCGAGAAAAAAGAAGATCCTGCCTACCATATGACCACGCCTGTTTTTTCATGTTCAAAATGCGGAAGCGCCTCGACTGAAATCACCCGGGGCAAAGAAGCCATCATCCGTAGAATCCACATTCGCAGATAAAACCTGTTTTAACCACCCTTTGGTAGCAGCAAGCATTGACGGTACGGCTTTTGCATAGTCCTGTCACAAATATGTCATTGTTGTCAAGGAGATGACAATCGCTTCAAGATCTTTACTCTTTGAGCTCAAAAAATTCCGCCATCTCACTATCCCACCCAAAACGGGCAAGGCGGGAGACCATTCTGTGCTTTCAAGATGAAATGCGGTCTGCAATATGCAACATCACATCTCATCAGCGGAGAGAAACCAGCCGTGCCGCAACTGACAATGAAAAGCACGATCGAGAAAAGAAACACGACGGCAAGACACATCCATTGGGTCGAGATCCGTCATCCCAAGACGAACCGGCGTTGGACGACGTCAATAAAAATGTGGAATGGCCGGAATGGCGATGAAAAAACGTTCTTCTGTCGATATACTTTGAAGTCATTGAGTAACCGATCCACCGCCAGAGGCGGTGGCTTTAAGACTCCCGGCGGAGCCGGGGGGCTTA
>CAZDVF010000325.1:0-3658 GCA_964508725.1 uncultured bacterium
TCAGGCACAAGTTGTATTCTTTCATCAATGTCACCGGCCTGGCCATCGGTCTGGCCTGCACCCTGCTGATTCTGCTCTGGGTCAAGGATGAGCTGAGCTATGACCGGTTCCACGAGAATAAAGATCAAATCTACAGGGTGCTCTCCAGCGGCAGAGAAGCCGACTGGTTTGGTTTGCCGGCCCCCTTCGCGCCTGCGGTCATCGAAGAGATACCGGAAGTGAAGGACGCTGTCCGCATCCTCCAAACACCGCGTTTTGTATTTACAGTCGGGAATCAATCGTTTTACGAAGACAACGGAATCACAGCCGATCCCGGTTTCTTCCATATCTTTTCCTTCCCCCTTCTGCAAGGCGATCCAGAGAAAGCATTTGAGCAGCCTCTGTGCATCGTGCTGACCGAAAGCCTGGCGCGGAAATATTTCGGCGGGGACGATCCCATGGGCCGCACCATCAAGCTCGAAGGAGAGGTTGATTTAAAGGTGGTGGGCGTGTTGGCTGATGTGCCGTCCAATTCCCATTTTCGGTTTGATTATATCCTTCCCCATCGTTTCGCCGAGTCTGTTGGTATTTGCGGAATGGAGTGGGGTGATTTCAATTTCAGAACGTATCTTCTGACTACGGAAAACAAGGATGAAGTCCGCCTGACGCAACGGCTCAATGAAGTCGCAGAACGGCACGGTTGTCCGCAGATTGTTGAGAAGCTGGTCACATTCATCACGCAGGCGCTGCCTCAGATCTATCTCAATCCACACGGCAGTTATGATATTCCGCTGGGTGATAAAAAATATGTGATTCTTTTTTCCGCCATCGCCTTCTTTATCCTGTTTATCGCCTGTATCAACTTCATCAATCTGTCGACGGCCCGGTCGGAAAAAAGGGCAAAAGAGGTCGGGTTAAGGAAGGTCATCGGGGCCGGTCGCAAGCAGATGATCCGCCAGTTTTTTGGAGAGTCGGCGATCATGACTGTCCTGTCCGTCATCCTGGCTGTTGGTTTCGCCCACATCCTGACGCCGCTGTTCAATCAACTCACGCTCAAAGAGATGACGCTGAATATCTTTTCTCCCGATGTCCTTCTGGGATTGTTGTCGCTTGTCCTGATTGTCGGGATCGCTGCGGGCCTGTATCCGGCTTTGTATCTGTCTTCGTTCCAACCGGTCAATGTCTTGCAAGGGCGACTGGACGTGAGTCGTTCCGGTCAATCCGGGAAAAAAGGATTTGTCAGGCGGGGGGCGCTGCGCCGCGTCCTCGTCATCGCCCAGTTTTCTCTCTCCATCATTCTCATCCTGGCTACCATGGTCGTAGATCGCCAGCTGCATTTTATTCACGAGAAAAGCTGGAGTATGGAGCAAGATCAAGTCCTTACCATTCCGTTCAAAGAAAATATCGGATCCCAATATGATCTTGTCAAGAACCGGCTTCTTGAACACCCCGCTATCACAGCCGTTGGAGCGAAGGATGTAATTCCAACCACCCTTCGAAATAACACCATGGGTATTGGATGGGAAGGCAAGCGCGAGGATCAGTCTCACATCCACATGGAAACGACGCGAATCGATGAGAACTATTTCAAGGTCATGGATTTACAGATCGTTCAGGGCCGGGGATTCGATGCCGATCATGCCGCAGACAGAGGAACCGCCTTTATCCTGAATGAGGAGGCGATTCGACTGGCAGAGCTCGATGATCCCATCGGAAAGCGGTTCCGTCTCTATGGAACAGTCGGAACGATAGCGGGTGTGGTTCAAAACGTTTTCTTTCAGGATCTCCGGCAACAGCTCAGGGGGCAGGTGTATCATCTTTTTACCGACCTGCCTTCCCAGAGTTTTACAGGCGCAGTGTTTATTCGCGTCCGAGGCGGTACCCGTGCAAGTACTTTGGATGATGTGATCGCCCATGTTCGAACTGTCTGGAGTGAGGTGAACTCTTACGCACCATTCGAATTTCATTTTCTGGATGACACCATCGACGCCCAGTATCAAACCGAGCAGCGGCTGGGGCGTCTCTTCAGCACGTTCGCCTTTCTGGCAATTTTTATTTCCTGCCTGGGTCTTTTCGGCCTGGCCTCATTTATCGCCGAACGGCGCACCAAGGAAATCGGTATCCGCAAGGTGTTGGGCAGCTCGGTGACCGGACTGGTCATTCTGCTCTCCAAGGAAATGACCAAGTGGGTGCTTATTGCCAGTCTGGTCGCCTGGCCTATCGCCTGGCTTATCATGAATCGATGGCTTGAGAACTTTATCTACCGTATCCAAATCGGGATCGGGATCTTTCTTGCATCTGCAGCCCTGGCCATGCTGATTGCTATAACGGCGGTGAGTTTTCAGTCCATCAAGGCGGCGCTGGCCAATCCGGTTAAAGCATTGAGATATGAATAAGGAATATCTGTCAACTGAGGCGGTCGCCAAAAGAATGATTATGCTTTGCGCAAAGTTGGTCTCCTCGCCCTCCAGGAAGCCCATGCGCAGCAGAAAGCGATTTGGGAGTAAATGAAAAGAATCACCGTGAAAGTATGAATCTGCAATGAAAGATCGAAAGGTAAAACCACCTCGCTGGGCGGAATGGCTCCTGCTCCGGGCAAGCCGGCACACAGATCGCTTTTCGATAATGGACGATCTGGAGATCGAGTACGAAGCATTGCGGTCTCATGAGGGACGCCTCTTTGCAACAGGGTGGTATGTGTGGCACACCTTGAGAATTCTTGTCACATTTACTATAGATTCAATTTATTGGAGAGCGATCATGCTGAAAAATTATATCAAAACTGCCGTCAGAAACATCATGAAGTACAAGGGGTATTCCTTCATCAATGTCACCGGTCTTGCTGTGGGCATGGCTTGCTGCATCCTTATCCTTGCCTATATTCTGAATGAACTTTCCTTTGACCGGTTTCATGAAAACGCTGACCAGATTTATCGGGTGGCCACCTCGGCAAAAGTTTCAGGCAGGATCATTGATGTGGCCACAATCCAGGCGCCCATGGGTCCTGCGCTGGTTGAGGATTTTCCGGAAGTGGTGAATGCGGTCCGCTTTCAAAAAACCGAGAATCACCTGCTCGCTTACCAGGATAAAAAATACTTTGAATCAGAGTTGATATATACAGATCATGCGATATTCGATGTGTTTTCTTTCCGATTGATCCAGGGCGATCCAGCCACTGCCCTGAAAGCGCCGTATTCTATTGTGCTGACGCCTTTGTCAGCTGCAAAATATTTTGGAGAGAAAAATCCGGTGGGTCAAATCCTGAGGATGGACAACAGTGAAGATTTTCAGGTGACAGGCATCGTCGAACCGCCGCCATCCAATTCGCATATCCAGTTTGAACTACTGGCCTCCTTTGAAACCTTGATTGCCCGAGATCCTGATGAAATAAACACCTGGGTGGGCTGGAATTACCCGACCTACATTCAACTCCAGCCGGAAGTGGATGCAAAAGAGCTGGAAAAGAAATTCGTTGCATACAATGATGAAAAGATTGGTGCTATTTTAAAATCATTTGGTGGAGAATTCACCAATTACCTGCAGCCTCTGTCCTCCATTCATCTGCATTCCCATTTGGATGCAGAATTGAGTCCAAACAGTGACGTGCGATACGTGTATGCTTTTGCGGCCATTGCTGTTTTTATTTTGATTATCGCCTGCATCAACTTCATGAACCTTT
>CAZDVF010000326.1:0-3656 GCA_964508725.1 uncultured bacterium
AACATAATAAACGGAGGGAAGCACGCGGGCAACCAGCTGAACATCCAGGAGTTCATGATAGTGCCTGTTGGTGCCGACAGCTTCAGCGACGCCCTAAGGGTTGGCTCTGAGGTGTACCACGAGCTCAAGGCGTATTTGAAGGATGAACCGGCAACGCCGGATCTTCCGGCCAGCCTGCCGGACATTTGCACGATCACCACCCAAAGGGAGATCGCAGCCCAGGCCGCCGAGCGCGAATCCATCAAAGTCAAGCAGGTCCGTTTCATGGCCGACCATGTGGGCGACGATTACGAGGCCGTCATCTCGGGCGTGACGTCCTTCGGACTGTTTGTGGAAATTCCTGAAACGCTTGTGGAAGGACTCGTTCACATCAGTGATCTGACCGACGATCACTACGATCTGGACGAGAAACAGTATTGCCTCATCGGACAGGTGAGCGGCCGCTTCTTCCGGCTGGGAGACACTGTGCGTGTCCGCCTGGTTCGGGCTGATCCGGCGACACGCAAGCTGGATTTCACCCTTGCGCAACCATAGGAAAAGGAGCACATCATGAACTGGCGTCGAATGACCATTTTGGGATTGGGATGGATGTTTTGCCATCATGCATTGCTTGTCGCTCAGCAGTTCAACGCGCCTCCTGCCTTGCATTTACCGGAAAAGAATGCGGCCATGCCTTATCACCTGGCCCAAACTGCTTTCGACTCCACAGGCGCCTTTGATGTGCTTCATTACCGGCTGGACCTCACCTTTCCCTACACGAACAACACACTCTCCGGCACCATGACAGCAACATGCCGGGCGAAAACGGCCGGACTGGATGAAGTCGCTTTCGACATGGCGGATCTGATCGCGGATTCGGTTCTCGCTCAGGATATTCGTGTTGCTGCCGTAAAAATTGCTGGACAGATTTCGATACCATTGGAGACCCCGGTGGCATCCGGTGACACCTTCACAGTCTCCATCGCCTACCACGGCGCGCCCCAGCGTGGATTTTTAGCCTACACGATGTGCGCCTACACCATCACCGAGCCGGAGGACTCCCGGTACTGGTTCCCGTGCCGTGACGTGCCCTGGGACAAAGCCACAACCGAGCTGCACGTCACCGTGCCCAGGGGTGTGGATGTCGCTTCGGTTGGACTTCCGAAAGGACGGGATGTGAGCACTGACGGATTGTGGGAGACCTTTCACTGGCGATCGCGGGATCCGATGGCTACTTACCTCATCTGTGTTACCATGTCGCGGGAATACGCCCGGTGGTCCAACTGGTACGTGACACCCCGGAGTGATTCGGTTGAAATCGCCAATTACGTGTTTAAAAGAGACTCTGCTGCGGCTGTTGTCGATTTTGAAAATCTGGTCGACGCAATGACCTTTTTCTCAAATGCGTTTGGACCATATCCGTTCGAAAAATACGGCCAGGCCGAAGTTGAGCCAGCCTCTTTCGGCGGCATGGAGCACCAGACCATGACCACATTCAACAGCAGCTGGATCCGGGGCGACCGGAGCCGCGAAAGCAGTTTCGTTCACGAACTGGCCCACATGTGGTGGGGAGATGCCGTCACCCTGAGCGACTGGGCCTCCATCTGGCTGAATGAGGGATTCGCCGTCTATTCCGAAGCGCTCTTCATGGAGCATCAGTACGGCGCGCCCTATCTGCATGGATACATGGAATACAGCAAGGACATCTACGTCTCGCGCATTCCCAACGGCGATTTCCCGATTTATAATCCTGTTATTCTGTTCCATTACGGAGTCACTTACAAAAAGGGCGGGTGGATTCTCCACATGCTCCGGCACGTCGTCGGGAACGACGCTTTCTGGCAGATCCTCCCGACCTATTTCGAAACATACAAATTCGGTAACGCCTCCATCAGTGATTTTCAAACGGTATGCGAGGACATTTACGGGGATAACCTGAATTGGTTTTTTGACGAGTGGATCTATCAGCTGGGATATCCTAAAGTGCAGTACATGTGGGAGATTGGATCAAGAACGAACGGGAATACCGAAATCACCCTCACGCTGCACCAATACCATTCCGAAGGCCCCGCCTTTCAAATGCCTGTGGATGTGCGGCTTGAAGGCGCCGGCCAAACATGGGATACAACTGTCTGGATGACCGACATGGACGGTGTCTTCACTTTAAACGCGCCCTTCACGCCGGAGCAAGTCACTGTCGATCCAGATCACTGGATCTTGATGGATATCGAACAATGCGATGGCGGATTCCGGCGCACAGACACCATTCCGGATCGGCTGGCTCTCTCGCAAAACTTTCCCAATCCGTTCAATGCTGCAACGACGATTTATTATAACATCCCAGCATACACTTCCGATCCGAAAATCCAGATATACGTTTTTGATTTGATGGGAAGGCACATTCGTACCTTGGTGGACCATCGTGAAAAACCGGGATGCTATCAAATAACGTGGGATGGACGAGATGATGCTGGAAACTTGGTCTCAACAGGCCGTTATTTCATCAGACTGACTTCCAGGGGGGGCGCGAAGACGATCAAATGTACGTTGGTTCGATAAAAATCGGTTGACTTTGATTTATAAATTTTACACATTGAAATAATTCAAAGTATTTTTAAATTGTTATATCCATTTTAGAATAATTCTTAATGTTTCAAACATGAGGAGGGCACGGCCATGTCACGTCAGGTGAAGAGTATCAGCGTACCATTAATTTTGAGCATGTTTTTTATTCAGCTCCTTTCATTCAATGCCCTTACACATGGAGGTCAAACAAAAAAAACTGCTACTGTGCCTACAATTGGTTGGGAAACTGTGCTTGAAGATAATTTCGAAACTCCAGCTCTTTGGGATACCTGGAAGGTCTACCGGGTCGGTGGTGATTACGGATGGGGGCGAAATGATGATATGGCCTTCGGAGGGACTTACAGTATCTGGTGTGCGCAACGAAGCTTTGGCGCAGCGCCCAGTCTCGATCCCGATTTGGATGGGTACGACAACAATATGAATACCATTGCAGAATACGGTCCATTCGATTTAAGAAATTGTACAGCAGGTGAATTGAGCTTCGATATTTGGTATCTAATTGATGGAACAGATCAACTGGATGTTCTCATCAGTGATGGATCTGGTTGGGACACCTATCCTCCTTATTGGTATAAAGGAGATAGTGATGGGTGGCAGCACATTGTTATTGATTTCTCTGATTGGCTGGGTAATAACTTATTAGGAAATAAAGAAGTCGGTATTGCATTTCGTTTTCGAAGTGATGCGGCTTGGACATCAAAAGGTGCATTCATTGATAATGTAAAAATACGGAAAAACTTTTCAGGCTGGTCAGATCTGACAGTTGCAGAACTAGGCTTCTCTCCAAGCTCGCAGGAACAAGGAGAAGAAATTATTGTTGGGGGTACCATTACAAACAATGCAGCAAATCTTGCAGAAGGGAATAAAGCGAAGATTTATCTTTCATCAGACAATATAATCTCCGACCTTGATGATATTTGTATTGGTATGATTGACGTACCAATTATAGACGGAAACACTTCACATTCTTTCAATGAAAAATATAAAATTCCCGTCAGCCTTCCTCCGGGGCAGTATTACGTTGGTGCGATTGTCGATCCGAAAAATATCGTCCCTGAAAACAATGATTCAAACAATACGACAACGGCATC
>CAZDVF010000327.1:0-3651 GCA_964508725.1 uncultured bacterium
GGCCGGTGTGGATTTTGATTCCATGATCGCGGCTTATCTGGTCAATCCTTCGGCACGCCAGTTCGGTCTTGATGCGCTGTCACTGGAGTATCTCCACCTGCAAAAGATCCCGACCAAAGAGTTGATCGGTTCAGGTAAGAATCAGAAGACGATGGATCAGGTCTCCCTCCCCCAAATTACTGAATACGCCTGCGAGGACGCGGATGCGGCGTTCCGGTTGCGGCGCGCACTGGAGCCCAAACTGGCCGAGAGCGAGATGACCGGCCTGTTCCGCGATGTGGAGATGCCGCTGGTCCGTGTGCTGATGGAGTTGGAAGAGACGGGCGTGGCGCTCGATTGTGACCTTCTGGCTGCCATGTCTGACGATATGGAAGGACAACTCCACAGTCTCTGCGCCGAGATTTACGCGATCGCGGGCGAGACGTTCAACATCAACTCCACCCAGCAACTGGGGAAAATCTTTTTCGACAAACTCAAAGTTCACGAACTGCTGGGCACAGGCAGGCCCCGGCGCACCAAAACGGGATATTCCACAGATGTGCGCGTGCTCGAGAACCACGCGGCGCATCCCCTGGCCAAAAATCTGTTGGACTACCGCCAGCTCACCAAGCTGAAGTCGACCTACGTGGACGCCCTGCCCAATCTGATCCATCCGAAAACCGGCAGGGTTCACGCCTCATTTAATCAGACAGCGACAGCCACGGGACGCCTCTCGACCAGCGATCCAAATTTGCAGAATATCCCGATTCGCACGGATCTGGGCCGCGAGATCCGCAAGGCCTTTGTGCCGGGACAGTCCGGGTGGGTCTTTCTGTCGGCTGATTACAGCCAGATCGAGCTGCGCATCATGGCGCACCTGTCGGGTGACGAGACCTTGCTGGAATCGTTCCGCCAGGGCGAAGACGTGCACCGGCGCACTGCGTCCGAGATTTTCGGTATTCCTCCGGAAGATGTGTCAGATGATTATCGGCGGCAGGCCAAGACCATCAATTTCGGGATCATGTACGGCATGGGCGCATTCGGATTGGCGTCGCGGCTTTCCATCCCCCGTGAACAAGCCGAGCAATTCATCAACGCCTATTTTGCACGGTATCCCAGGGTCAACGCGTACATCGCCAACATCATCGGCCTGGCACACAAGCAGGGCTATGTCATAACGCTGCTCAACCGGCGGCGGTATCTGCCCGAATTGGCCAGCAGCAATCGGAATGTCCGTGAATTCGGCGAGCGCACGGCAGTCAACACGCCCATTCAGGGCACTGCGGCCGACATGATCAAGGTGGCCATGATCCGTATTGCTGATAAACTCCGGAATGAGGATTGGCGTGCCAGGATGATTCTGCAGATTCACGACGAACTGGTCTTCGAGGTCCCAGAAGATGAGGTGGACCGTCTTGTCCGCATGGTGAAGCAGGAGATGGAAGGAGCAATCGTTTTGTCCGTTCCCATCCAGGTGGATGTGGGCGTGGGAGACAACTGGTTTGAGGCGCATTGAGGGATGTTGTCCGTTTGAGAAATTGAAACATTGAAAGTGCTGGATCATTCCTGTTAGGATAAGGAAGTCGCTGTGTATAAAAATGAGGTTTGGAAAGGGTTGTGAAATCCAAAAAAATGTTGTATTTTGAAAATGACTGAAATAAAAAACAAAGAGCACCCCGATTCACCGGGATGCTCTTTCGTGCCGAAGGGGGGAGTCGAACCCCCACGAGCGCGAGGCTCACTGCGCCCTGAACGCAGCGCGTCTACCAGTTCCACCACTTCGGCAGCGGGGAAAATGTACAACATTCCCGTAAAAATGTCAAGATGTTTATCCTGAAAACGGGGCGGAACAGAGGCGTTGTCCATCAAGATTGTCACACAGAACCGCAAGGTCAGGCACGAATACCATATCCTCGACCGGTGGGAGGCGGGCATTGTTCTCGTTGGCACGGAAGTGAAGTCTTTGCGGGCTGGCAAGGCGTCCATCTCAGACAGCTTTGCCCGTATTGAGGGGGGAGAAATCTATCTCCATCATTTTCACATCACCCCCTACGAAAAGGGATCCTTCTTCAATCATGATCCATTACGCATCCGGAAATTGCTGCTGCACAAGAAGGAGATCCGCAAATTGCAGGGCCGTGTGGAAGAAAAAGGATTGACATTGATCCCCACGAAAGTCTATTTTAAAGACGGCAAAGCCAAGGTTGAGCTGGCCCTGGCCCGGGGCAAGAAATTTTATGACAAACGGGCCGATATCGCCAAACGAGACATGGACAGAGATATCGAACGGACATTTCGAATAAAACAAAAGCAGTAAGGAATACGATGCCGGAAAATGTATACAAAATCCTCAAAGAGCGGGGCTTCATCTACCAGACAACGGATGACGCCGCTTTGGAGAAGATCCTCGCTGAACGAAAAGTTACCTGCTACATCGGATTTGATGCCACAGCCGAGTCGCTTCACGTGGGCAGTCTGGTGCCGATCATGGGCCTTGTGCACATGCAGCAGTGCGGCCATCGTCCTATCGCTTTGCTGGGCGGCGGAACCACCATGGTGGGCGATCCCAGCGGCAAGACGGAACTGCGCCGGATGCTCACGCTGGAACAGATCCACGCGTACGGAGAGCGGATCAAGAGTCAGTTCGCCCGGTTCCTCAATTTTGACCACGACAAGGCATTGCTCCTCAACAATGCCGACTGGCTCGTCCCCCTCAATTATATCGAATTCCTGCGCGATGTGGGACGGCATTTCAGCGTCAACCGGATGCTCACCGCCGAGAGCGTGCGACAGCGCCTCGGGTCGGGACTCTCGTTCATCGAATTCAACTACATGCTGCTGCAAGCGTACGATTTTTACGTTCAGGCGCGGGATTACGATTGCGAGATCCAGATGGGCGGTCAGGACCAGTGGGGCAACATCGTGGCCGGTATCGACCTGACCCGGCGGATGCTGAACAAGCAGATGTACGGCATGACCTTCCCGCTGATTACGACATCCAGCGGTGAGAAATTTGGCAAATCTGCTGGTAATGCCATCTGGCTCGACAAATCCAAAACTTCTGTCTTTGATTTTTACCAGTACTGGCGCAATGTGGATGACCGGGATGTGACGCTTTATTTTGGTTTTTTCACTTTCCTGCCCATGGACGAGGCGCACCGGCTTCCCAAAGAACATGTCAATCGGGCCAAGGAGATCCTCGCTTACGAGGTCACGAAACTGGTCCACGGGAAGGATGCGGCCGTGGCTGCCTACACAGCGTCTGTGAAGCAATTTGGTCAGGCCGATCCGGATGGATTGGTTGACACGTCCTCCGATATTGTTTCGATTCAGATCGACACGGACAGCACTATCCCGACAGTGAATCTGCCAGCAGACACACTCCGCGATGGTCTGTGGGTCGTCAAGCTGTTTGTGGATGCAGGTTTGTGCGCCAGCAATGGCGAAGTCCGGCGTTTAATCAAGCAGGGCGGCGCGTATTTAAACGATGAGAAGGTCGAAATTGATGACAGGGATGTCACATCTGAAGATCTGTCAGATGGCGCACTTCTTCTCCGTGCCGGCAAGAAGCGATACAAGCGGGTGGTGTTCCGATAAACTGAGACTTTTTTTTAACAAAGGAACTCTGGCAGGTGGAGCAAGTCTTCCGGGATATAAAATCCGTGTTTGAGA
>CAZDVF010000328.1:0-3637 GCA_964508725.1 uncultured bacterium
AGGGAGCCGCCCAAACCGACGGCCACGGCAACGGATGTGAGATACCATTCGTGGCTGATAAAATAGTAGGCCATGCCGAAGAAATAGACAACTTCGGAATACCGGTCCATGGATGAGTCGTACAAAGCGCCGAATTTTGTAACCTGGCCTGTTTGGCGGGCCAGTTTACCGTCGATGGTGTCACCAAGACCGGAAAGTAAAATGAGGCAAGCGGAGATACGGAGGGATCCTGTTGCAACATAGTAGGCTGACGCGAGTCCAATCAACAGACTAATGGTGGTAAACGTGTTGGGGTGGACGTTCAGTTTGACGAACAATCCGACAATTGGATCAAGAATGGAAAAATAGGCATTCTTGATTGAATCGGGTATGGGTTGTACCTTGTCAAGTTTTTTCATGATTATCTTTCGTCTTCCCGTGTATGATCAGCACAAATTCGCCCCGGATGGTTGATTCAGAAAAATGGAGAAGCACTTCTTCGATTGTTCCGCGGACCACTTCCTCAAACTGTTTTGTCAATTCTCGTCCGACGGCCATCATCCTGCTGCCAAGTGTTTCGGACAAGTCGGTCAGCGTGCGCAGGAGCCGGTGCGGCGATTCGTAGAGAATGATTGTTCGTTTTTCGGCGGACAAGTCAGCCAGGCGTTTTTTCCGTCCCTTTTTCGGCGGAAGAAATCCCTCGAAAACGAAACGGTTGGTTGGCAATCCCGAGACTGTAAGGCCGGCTATGGCTGCCGTTGGACCGGGAATCGGGACCACGGGAATGGATTCCCGTATCGCCTCTCTTGCCAAATAGAAAGCAGGATCCGAGATGCCGGGAGTCCCTGCATCAGAAACCACGGCGGCTGAGCGTCCCTCCTGCAGCGCGGAGAGGAGGCGCGGCGTTTTCCGCTCCTTATTGTGATCATGATAACTCTCGAGTTTGCCGGTGATGTCAAAATGCGTCAACAGATGCCGGGTTCGACGCGTGTCTTCAGCGGCAATGAGATCGACCTCTTTCAGGATGCGTAGCGCTCTCAGAGTGATATCTTCCAGATTCCCGATGGGTGTCGAGACTAAATAAAGATTGCCTTGTCGGGTCGATTCAGTCAAAGGAACAACTGTTTTGGACGTCTACAACGAAGACAGCGCACGCGACATCCTTTCGAGCGCGTCGCTGATTTCGTTACGTGTCAGATCAAGATGAGGACGAAAACGGACAGTCCGATCACCGCACGTCAAGGACAGGAGGCGCTCTTTGCGAAAGGCTTCCCATATTGTGCCTTGCATGGACGGTTCGCAAGCGTCGAAAGCCAGAAGCATGCCGCGGCCCCTGGGATTGGTGATGAGATGATCGAACTGGCGGCACAGATCACGAATACTGTCGAGGAAATATTGACCCGTATTCTGGGCGTTGTCGAGCAGATGATCTTCATCTATGATGCGCAGGAATTGAGTGCATCGCAGCATGTCCACCGGATTGCCGCCCCAGGTCGAGTTAAGCCGGCTTTTGCTGGCGTCGCCATTGCCAAATACATTGCCATCAACAGAGCTAAATCGGTCGTAACTGGCCATGATGCCGCCAACCTGTGCCTTCTTCGAGAAGATGATCACGTCGGGCTTCGCGTCTTGCCCAAAGTATTCGTGGCACCACATTTTACCGGTGGTGCCGAATCCGGTTTGGACTTCGTCGTAAATCAGAATAACGTCGTGTTCATCGGCCAGCTTTCGTAGCTGGACAAAAAAGTCAGTCGGAATATGCCTGTCACCGCCCTCACACTGAATGGGCTCGATGATGATGGCGGCCACATCATCCCCTTGTTTAGTGAGGATCTTCTCCATTTCCCTGACAGCTGAATCGTGCTGCTGGCGGATCTGGTCAGCGTTGGTGACGCGGCCCTGATTGTCGAATGTCATGACAGGCGGGTTGATCCGAAACCAGTCGAATTTGGGAAAATACTTGTATTTTCTGGCGTCGACTGTGTGGGTGAGGGAGAGTGTGTAACCTGATCGCCCGTGAAAGGCGCTCTCAAAGTGGATCAAATTGGTGCCCAGAGGTCTCTTCTCCTCCTGGGGATCTCCCTGGATTATCCCTTTTGCCATGTTGCGGCGGACCTTCCAGTCGAAGGCTGCTTTCAGGGCATTTTCAACGGCAAGAGATCCGCCGTCAATGAAGAATAAGTGGTCCATCCCCAAAGGGGTTGCCAGAGAGCGGAATGAATCAATGAAGTCAGCCATTTCCTGGATCCAGAAATCGGATATGGACGGACGGTAGATGGCCAGCTTTCCTATGGCTTCGACAAAAGAGGGATCCCTGAGAAGAGGATGGTCATAACACACAGGAGCTGTAGAAAAAAATCCGCACAGATCAAGGTACTCGGATCCGTCCTGGTCCTTGAGATAGGATCCCCGGGATGCCCAAATATTAGGAGATATTTGGGTCCACCAGTCATCCTGAAGCCCGGCCTTGTGATGTGGTGGATCCCCGATGATGGTTCGATGCAGGGTCGATTTGTCCATGATGACCTCGGTTATTGGGTGTTTCCACTTTTTTTAAGCGGATGGAATCATATGTTCAACTGAACATACATGGAGAGTATGGGCACGATAAAAAAAGTCGTAAGCACGCTTGTCTTTCCTTTCAGACGAGAGTGTGTAAAAGCTTAGTATTATAATGATAATCCCTGTAAATGTCAAGTTAATCCCAGGGCCAGTCATCGATGTCAATGGAGCCTGAGACAGGAGAAGCTGAATGAACGATAAAAAAGATGAGAGATGTGTCGAGATGATCGAAAGACGAAAAAGAGATTGATCCGGGAAGAGAAAGCGGGTTAACCCGACAGGGAGATGTTGGCCGTCAATCCAAACGCCATGACGCGGGTTTTTCCTGTCCGCAAATCCTCGCGTTCGCCGAACTCGAAGTTCATGCCGCCTCGAACCCGCTGGGTGAATGAATAGGAGATGCGTGGCTGCAGCGACCAGTTTTTAATCTTTGACATTTCTGTGAACTCGCCTTCAGCCTGCAAACTTTGGAGCGTGGCTCGGACATCCTTGGTGAATGAGACAGTGATGTCGATGGCGTTTTCTATTTTTTTGAAGAAGGGGAGCTTGATGCCGCCCTTGAAGGAGTATTGGGCTGAGACATTGAGATTGTTTGAGATATTTTTTGACCGGCCGTTGCTATGCTTCTTGTGTTCCTGAATGGATTCAGACATGGCGTACTGGACCGTGGTTGTCAGACCGTTTTTAAATGAAAGCGTCAATCCAATGAGAGGACGAAAATCTTTCGAGATGGAAATTTGCGTGATGTTGTCTGGCGAATCGTTCCAGGTTTCCGTGCGTTTGCCAGAGAAGGCGTGACTCAGAGAAGCTGTGCGGAGAACGCGGGAGATCAGGGGCAACTTCTCAAGGCCGCGCCACTGCAGCGTCCAGTTGGGGAACGGGATGTCCTTATCTTTGATCAGCAAGGTCGAGTGGGACACATTGCCCGTAATCTGTGTGCTCAGGTTTTCGGATGTTGAATGGGCGTATTCGAGACTTGTGGTGATCTGTGACGTGATGGAAAAGCCCGAACGGAACGAGTACGTTAAGTCCTTTCGAATGGCGCTGGGATTGGCGAGGTTGGCCGCGTATTCCACACCGGGATCCAGATCCAACC
>CAZDVF010000329.1:0-3631 GCA_964508725.1 uncultured bacterium
AAGTATACCCGTACTGTCGGACAGTCACACTCTCACGTTGACTTCGACTTCCGCCGTTTCCTCGCCGCATACTCCGGCGCTTCGCGCACCGCCATGCCCAAAAGCCGGAAGGCACGCAGCATGTGCTTCAGGGTGTTGCGCTCCAGCCGGACGGGCTCGTCTCCCACATCTTTCCACCCGGGCGTTGTCAGATCGTCCGGAGGAATAGCCAGCGCATCCCAGTTCTGAAACAGTCTTCCCCACACGCTGCCGAGAATCCGTTTGATCCGCATTCGGTGCAGGGGATACCAGAACAGGTCGTGGTATGTCACGCTGGCCAGGTACGACCACGGCGCGAGCACGGTCTTCAGCGTCCACTCCAGGGGCTTTTTAAGCCGGCCCCAGTAAATCTTGTGCTGCATCCGGCTGGCGAAGGTCATCTTTTTGAACGGTCCGGTGAAATGCCAGTTTTCGCGCGCCGCATCCGCGTCACCCACGATCTCAATCTCTTCCGGTCTTCCGATTCCCAGTCCCGCCTCGTGAGCCAGACGGACGTACTTCAGATCGGTCATGGGATCAAATCCCATCAGCTTGGCAGCCACAGCGTCGATGGCCACCTGGTCGGCAGAGGCCAGAAGCACGTTCTTGATGTGCGGAACCATGCAACGCGGGCCCGGACCGTCGCCGACAAACGTGCCGTCCATCACAGCGAAGATCCCGCTGTGGATCTTTTTCTGGATGGAGAGGAGATCGACCAGCGTTTCGTGAATCACCGGATGCGTCCAGTGCCGTTTCTCGTTCAAGAGGCCTCCGAACGCATTCTTCATGGCTCCGGTGGTCGTGGTGAAAATGTGCGTCTTGATGGTGGGCAGGTGGAGAATGTTCTCGCCGATGAAGCGCTTGGGGATCATGAAACCTTTGGGATACACATCGTTCAGGCAAAGGAACGTGTCGGCCAGATCGCCCGCTGCGTCGCGGATGTGAATCCACTCTTCGTTTTCGTAGAGGTGGATGTTGGCCAGGCCGTGCGCATCTGTCACGTTGACCTGCTTGTTCTCCCGCTCGCCCAGGTGCGCGTCGATGACCACGGTCCGGTTGTGGCATCCGTGGATGCGCGCCGGACTGTATCCGTCGCGCTTCATGGCGCGGATCACGCCGTCGAGCTGCCAGGGTGTGGTGGAGCTGCCCGGGTAGAAAAAGTGCCAGCTGATGTTGACCTTGAGAGCCGTCTCCGCATCTTTGGAAAGGACATCCTGGTATCCCGCCAGATTCATGACACGGTGATAGTCCTCAAGCACCGTGGCCGGGGACGTTTTCACAACAGCGACTGTCGATCGAGACATGGAGCTCCTCGGTTTGAAAACAGGTGGAACAAATCGTCATCCATTGTAATAAAGCTCCCCGCCGCAAGCGGACGAGGTATCCAAACACACATATTTTGATTATAACGCCGCAAGCGGCGGGGAATTAGATCCTCAGAGATTAAATGACACGCGGATGGAAGCCATGCTTTTATCTAAAAAACGGAGTCATTCCCGCGATGTTTTGAGCGGGAATCCACCTCTTCCCAAAGTCGTCTATCCCCGCCAGAGGCGAGTGAGAAATCTGGTCTTCACACCATTTCCATCAGTACGGCAGCGCGTGCTCTTTCCATTCCTTCAGTTTAAATTTGTCCGGATACGCCTTGATGAGCAGCCGGAGCCATTCGTCAGGATATCCCACGCCGCGGGGCCGGCCGTTCTCGTCCTTGACATAACCGTCGTTGTATTTCGTGATCAGCGCCTCGCCCAGTTCAATCCACTCTCGGATCACGAACCCGGCGTGGCTGACGCAGAAATTCGTCAGATAGGTTTGCATCAGGTCGGGATTGGTTTTGTGAAGTTCCAGCGCTGCGGTCTCCACGGCAGGCATGGAGGCCAGGGCTGTCCCCTCCAGATCTTGCTGGACTTTTTGGATATCCTGGATCATGTATTCATATTTCAGATTGGCGAAGTTGGCCACAAAGTTGAAAATCCACCAGGCCGAATCCCACGAAAAGTGTTGCAAGTCACCGGTCTGAAACACCTGCGGGACTTCAGTGGCGCAGCAGTAAAACGGGACGTAGCACGTCGTGTAGGCGTCGTCCACGCCGTGCCAGTACACGCCGCCAATGGCGTCGGGAAGCCACGACCGAGACTGGGATACAAAGGAATACGCTGTCTGCTGAGTCGACACAGGCCGCTCCCAGATGCACTGCTGTTCGTCGATTTCCCATGTCAGGGGCCGCCAGCGGTAGGGGCTTCCGAACGGCCCGGCGTCCAGTCCCCGGGTCATGTCAAAGTCTGTCCCCTCGTAGTGATCGCGCATCAGAGACATGACATCGTGCACCGACAGCTTCTCGTCGGGTTTGACCCAGAGCGGATACGGCTCGGCGCCTTCCACGGCCCGGTGATAATCCGGCGGCAGATTCAGCGACGGCGCGCAACGCCGCAGGATGGACCACACCCGCGTCGCGCACGAGTGCAGACTGCCGGGCGACGGCGGGCAGTAGGCCAGGTTGAACCGGAACGGCTGGCCCGAATCGGGATCGTAGTATCCCTTCTCCACGGCAAAGGAGATCACGTTTTCGGAATAGAGACAGTTCTCCGGATCATCCATGGGAAAGGTTCCGATGCGCGAGAGATTGGCGTGACACGAGACATACCCGTCGGGGATGCGGCGCGCCACCCACACGGCGCCCTCGCCGCCCGGCCCGGTGCCGCCCATCTCCATGACCCAAGCCTCGTGCGGATCGGCGATCGAAAACGCCTCCATCGAACTGCCGTACCCGTATTCGTCCACCAGGTCCGCCATCACCTGAACCGCTTCGCGCGCTGTCTTGGACCGCTGGAGCGCCAGTTGCATCATGTCCCAGTAGTGGAGAATCCCGTCCGGATTTCGCAGTTCCTTCCGGCCGCTGGTGGTGGTCTCTCCGATGGCCACCTGGTATTCGTTCATGTTTCCCACCACAGCATACGTGTGGGGCACCTGTTTGATTCGGTGCATCTGGCCGTCTCGGCCGCGGATTTCCACAAAAGCGTCAGGACCGTAATCCTGAGCGGGTGTCTGCCGCAGAAGCGAAACAAACTCGGCGTCACAGGCATAGGTGATCATGACCGAGCCGTCCTTGGACGCGCCCTTGGAGACGAGAATGCTGGTGCAGTCGAAAGCGGATGCTATTGAAAATTGCAATAAAATTATTGCACAAACACATATCTTCTCAATTCTATTTTTCATTTCCAGACTCCTGAATATGAGTAGTCAATTATTTAATCAAATGCAGCTTCGTTTGACGGCCATCCAGATATCGCACATCAGTTCCCGTAAACACAGCATCCTCCTCGAGACCAAATCGCACGTTCTGGCCGCCCCATTCAGGCACAGGCGCGGCCGCGTTGAGTTCGATCGAATGACAGGTATTCCAAAACAGTGGATAATCTCCCCTGCCCGGAACGGCACGCTGCTGGTCCCACAGCCCGATGGTCGGTCCTGCCGCATGTCCGTGAAATCCCAGCGGATGTGTGTAGATGCTGCCGTCAATGCCCTCTGCCTTCATTTTTGACAGGGATGCCAGAAGAATCTCATTCCCGGTCCGCCCCTCTTTGAACTCTGCGGTAAAGATGTCCTGTAAACG
>CAZDVF010000330.1:0-3628 GCA_964508725.1 uncultured bacterium
TTTTCTTTTCTGCTTGCCTTTGCTTGCGAAGTTCTTCAACTGCGGAGGTTTCCAAATCACCTTCTGTCGGCTCGCCTGCAAATCCTTCGGCCATCTTGACCGCTTTTTCTGTATGCAGATGCAGGAGACATTCCTTGTCTACATTCTCTCCGATCATCGCAACAGTCACATCGGCATTAAACGGAACGAAATATTCACAGGCCCTGCAAGTCAGCCGGACTTCAGCCGCATTTTCAGCCTGAATCACCGCTTTCCAGTATGCGGGAAGCGTCTTGTCCGTGTTCCCGCTGACAACGGTTTCAAAGGGGAAAACTCCACCACAGGTATTTGAGATCAAAAGAAAATTGTCCATGGTGCCCTGGGAACGCTTGACCAACTCGATAAAAGCCCTCAGTTCGCAGGGTTTGACAACCACAGCGACAGGCTTGTTCATTTGGGTGAACCTGGCCAATTCCTGTCCTGCGTTCACCGGCATGACAGGATGCAACGGCCTGGCCGCTTCAAGCATGTTGATATCGGTGATCAATCCATAATCAAAATCCACCCCTTGATTTATGCTTCGCAGAGTGAAGACAGAACTGACCTGCTGATTCTCCAATAGATAGCGCAGGAAATCGACAAGACCTTGCTCGGCCCCTTTTTGAAGTTTTCGGCAATTATTCATCCTGACACTCCACTTCTTCGGCATCTTTGATCAATTTCTCAACGCCCTGAATTTCTTCCAAACGAAATTGCTGAATGGGAAGCACAGCTTCCCTGTCTTCTCCGGCGGTGTACTCAAAAGTCTGTTGCGTGTGGTCAGCCACATAGCTGAAAACCTCCGCCACAGGGATGGATACCGGACAGGCATCTGAACACAATCCGCACGCCACACACGAAAGACTCATGTGGGACAGTCTACCCACATGAAACATTCGTTTGTCCAGGGGGAAAGAAAGTCCCCCGCGCCGCTTCGCCTTCTGCAGGATAAAATCCAAATCCAGCTTGGATGTTTCTGAATCAAAATAGCATTGCCTGCAATAGCAAATGGGACAGGCGCTCTGACAGTTATGACATCCGATACAGGCGGCAAAGGTCTCCAGAAGCCCATCAAAACCTTCGACTCTGGACTGCACATCTTTCATGTTTTTTTGTTTTCGTTTCTTCTGCTTTTGAACGCTTGCATCAATGCGTTTCGCCCAATTCGCCAGAGAGTCACCGGCTTTGAGGCCGCTTTCTTTCAAAATGCGTTGCCCCTTCGGTGTGTTGGGTATGAGGAAAATCGAAGGATCTTCTCCCGTCATGAATCCAAAATGAAAATCTGAAGACGGAAGCAAGGAAAAGTGATCGCAACCCTGACAAACCGTTTTGGCAGACTCACACTTTTCATGCGGATCGGAAAGCATGGATTCAAATTGTTTGTCACCCTTTTGGGGGTTGTCAAGATACCCCGCCATCGGAAGGGCGCCGGGACAATCCATACTCATCAGCGTGATATTGTCGAGATGCACCTGATTCAGCTTGGACAACTCCACACTGGCCCGAATTTCACACGGACGCATGAGGGCGGCAATTTGTAACTTGCCTTTCCCCTTTCGCGTGAGGCTTTTCAAAGCCTTGGCCCCTTGAACCGGCATGATTGGAGCCAATGGCCAGGCATCATCCAGAAGTGACGGATCCTTCACCAAAACCCAGGCGAAGGAATCTCCCGCCGGGACTCGCAAAGGAATCAAAATCGCATCAAAAACCTCCTTTTCCAGCAGGGATTTAAGGAATGTCTTGACTGATTGTTGGATGCCGTCTTTTTGGGATATGCGTACACCTTGAGAGACTTTGTTTTTCATCTTTTTTCCCCTGGAACAGATATTATCGAATCGCTTCGATCATTTCCTGATAGAGTTGCGAACCCGTGAAATGTTTGGCCCGAATCGCTCCTGACGGACATCCGGCCACACAGTTTCCGCATCCCCGGCAAACCGCCTCGTTCACCACAGAGATATTCTTTTCTTCGTTGAAAAAGATGGCGCCGTAACAGCAGATATCCAGGCAGGTTCGACATCCGGTACAAAAAGCCTCCAGAATCTCCGAGACTTTGACTTCAGGAATGATCTTTTCTCCCGGGATCAATCGGGTGAGTATTTTCCCGCTGGCCGCCTGGGCCTGATTGATGGAGTCCGAGATCCCCATAGGTCCGTGAGAAGCTCCCACAATATAAATCCCTTCCGTGGAGGTGGCAACAGGATTGAGATGATGATGCGTTTCACGGAAAAATCCGAATTCATCTTGATGGATATTGAGAAGAACGGCCAGATCGTTGTTGCCCTCGGCCGGTTCCATCGCCGGAGCTAAAACCACCATGTCCGGGCTGCCCTGTTTTTTCGATCCATCCCTTTCAGTATAGGTGATCCGGGTATTTTGAACGCCAACGTCTTTCACACGGACAAAATGAACACCCTGGGCCTTGATCTCTTCAAAATAAGCCTGGTCGGCTTTATGGGGCAGACAGAGATCCCGATAATACGATGTAATTGCCGCATCCGGTAATAGGGCTTTGATCTGCTGGGCCAGCTTGATCAGGGTACTGCAACAGATGGAAGAACAATACCCCTTTTCCTCCCTGCCCACGCAATGCACCATCGCAACAGACTGCGGCGTTTCTCCTGAATTGAGAGTCAGTTTCCCCTGCGCAGAAATCATGGATTCGATTTCCTGGGTGTCGTACACATCGTCCTTCTTTTCATACTGATACTTTGGAAGGATTTTGGGATCAAGAAGCTGAAATCCCGTGGCCACAACAATCGCGCCCACCTTGAGTTCCGTCTTGTCTGACGTCTCTTTTTTGCTGGTCAGGACAAGCTCAAAATTTCCAAAGAAACCCACGACGCTTTCCAGCTCTGTCTCAAGGAAAACCTGAATTTGATCGTGCTGTTCAACCTGCTGTATCTTCCGCTGAATCGACTCGGCATCTCCGCCCTGTCGAGGCAGCAATCGGGAATAGTGTGCTGATTGTCCTCCCAGTTTTTCGGTCTTTTCCACCAGGTACACTTTCCTCTCCGTACCGGCAAGCCTCAACGCGGTTTCCATACCCGCAATGCCGCCTCCGATCACCAGCACATCGGGTGTACTGTCCAGCTGCTTTTCCATCAGTTCAGACTGGCGTATGGCTCTGCGAATACCGGCCCGAATAGATCGAACGGCTTTCTTTGTGGCCTCTTCCCGATCGGAAATGATCCAGGCGCATTGTTCCCTGATATTTACCATTTGAAACAAGTAAGGATTCAGGTTCGCCTGTTTGCATACATTCATGAAGGTGGCCTCATGATCTCTTGGAGAACAGGCAGCCACGACAAGATGCGTCAGTTCCTGGGATTTTATTTCATCCACCAGGAATTGCTGGCCTTCTATTGAGCACAGCAGTTTGTAGCGCTTGATGACCAATTCCACGGCTTCAAATTCTTCCAGCGAGGGAATTTCCTTGATGATGGAATCGATGTCCACTTTATCCGCAATGTTCGGTCCACATTCACAAACATAAACGCCAATTTTCATACTCATTGTGCACTCCTGAGTAAAGGATCCACCGCCAGAGGCGGCGGCTTTAAGACTCCCGGCGGAGCCGGGGAGCTTAAAGTAGGCAGGTATCTGCCGT
>CAZDVF010000331.1:0-3619 GCA_964508725.1 uncultured bacterium
GTTTTTCTGATGATGATGCCGAGAAAATCAAAAAGGCTTTGCAGACACTGTTCGTCAACGACGTTTCTTCCGCCCGTCCAGAAGGAAGTATGGAAGTTGTTAAAGTGATCTGGTGGCAACATAACTGCCCAAACGGGCAATATTCTTCTGCTAAAGTACATCGCTCCTTAAAAGTAAATCCAGACGGGAGTTACGAACTGGATACACTAGATGGCTTAGTTCCTGAACAGCGAAATCAGTTGGAAGGTGATGATTTATAAAGCCATTTGGGCAACGCCCGATCGGGTGAGTTATTCGATTTGGTGAAAATCGATAAAAAATACAGAGCTGCCCCGCGCCTGGACAGACTACACCGTCACTATCGACCAGGCCGGCGTTCCGCAAGGCGTAGAATTGGTTGAAAAATTGTGAGGTAATGGTGTAGATTGAAACTGGAATGAGGATGACGGTACGTGTGGGCATTACCTGTATGGACAATTCATGAATTGTCCATACGAAAGATATGAGAAAATGTAAGGACGATTCGTGAATCGTTCCTATGGAAGAATTGAAATGAATAAATGTAAACGAAATCGCAAATCGGTGCGATTGCAGGGATATGACTATTCATCTCCCGGAGCCTATTTTGTGACGGTGTGTACATGGAGCAGGGAATGTTTGTTCGGCCATGTGGTTGATGAACATATGGCAATCAATGAAGCCGGACGCATCGTTGTGCAAGAATGGCTGGCTTGTGGAAATGTGTATCCTCAAGTTCGGCTGGATACGCATGTGGTTATGCCCAATCATTTCCACGGGATTGTTGTGATTGATGAATCATCCCTGCGGGAAACTGTGACAGCCGGGCAACGCCGTCAAATGATATTGCCGAAAATAATGGGGCGATTCAAAATGCGGTCATCCAAACGTATTAACCGGTTGCGCAACACGGTTGGTTTGTCCGTGTGGCAGAGGGGGTATTACGATCATATTATTCGAAACGAAGAAGATTTGATTCGAATTCAGGAATATATTACAAATAATCCGTTAAAATGGGAATTGGACCGATTTTATTTGTAGGGACAATTCATGAATTGTCCCTACAGAAATCATTATGCATATTTTTCATGAATATTCCCTCCCTCTCTCCGCCTTGCAGCACCTGGTCTACTGCCCGCGCCAGTGCGCGCTGATTCACATTGAGCGGGAGTGGGATGAAAATGTGCTGACGGCCAGAGGCAGGCTGGAACACGAACGCACACACGCGGGGTACCGCGAGTTCCGGCGCGGAAAGAAACAGATCTCCGGCCTGCACGTACGTTCCGAACGGCTGAACCTGCATGGACAAATCGACGTGCTGGAGATGGAACTTGCCGATCCGGACGGAGAGGATAATCTCCCCTCGTTCCGTCTCAAAGGAACGTGGCGCGTGTATCCCGTCGAGTTCAAGCACGGCCGGCCCAAACAGAGCGACTGCGACCGGGTGCAGCTCTGCGCCCAGGCGATCTGCCTTGAAGAGATGCTGGACATCCGGATTAACGAAGCGTCGCTTTTTTACCACAAGATTCGACGCAGGGAGGATGTACTCCTGGACGAATCATTGAGACGCAAGACCGAAGAAACAGCGGACGCCCTGCACGCGCTGTTTCGGAAAGGGGGAACGCCGCCTCCCGTAAGCGATGGCCGGTGCCGCGCCTGCTCGTTGAGAACAATTTGCATGCCCAAGAAAACGGGCAGGCCGAACCGGTACAACCAGTTGCTGTTCAAGCCTCAAGAGGTCACATGAAGCGCACACCCAATACGCTGTACGTTACCCAGCCGGAGAGTTATCTCTTCAAGGAAGGCAACACGGTGGTGGTCAAGCAGGAAGGGAAACGGGTGATCCAGCTTCCCATTCATACCGTGGGTCAGATTGTTTGTTTCGGTTTTTTAATCGTTGTCACGCCGCCGTTGATGCAGTTCTGCGCGGAAAACGGTGTGAGCATTGCCTGGCTCACGGAGAACGGCCGTTTTCTCGGCAGGGTGGAAGGTCCGGTCAAAGGCAATGTCCTTCTGCGCCGGGAACAATACCGATGGGCCGATGATCCTGCAAAAGCGCTTTCTGTGTCTCAATGTGTCGTGGCGGCCAAGATCAACAACAGCCGGATCAGCTTGCAGCGATTCCTCCGCAACCAGCCGGATCACAAACAAGCTGACGCTGTGAAAGAGGCTGTCGATCGCCTGGCGCGGCTGCTGGCAGATGTCGAAACGTGCGGTGATCTCGACATACTCCGGGGTATCGAGGGTGAGGCTGCGGGGATCTATTTCCGCGTATTTGATTACATGATCGTTCAACAAAAAGATGCGTTTCGGTTTTCCCGAAGAACGCGCAGGCCGCCGCTGGATCGTGTGAACGCCCTGCTCTCATTTGCATACACGCTCCTCGTCTTCGATATCCGTTCTGCGCTGGAAACGGTCGGGGTCGATCCGTACGTGGGCTTTTTGCATGCTGACCGCCCGGGGCGGCCGAGCCTTGCCCTCGACTTGATGGAAGAGTTCCGGGCGCCGCTGGCCGACCGTCTGGCGTTGAGTCTGATCAATCGGAAACAGATTTCCAGGGATTCGTTTGTCGTGCATGGGACAGGCGAAGTGCTCATGAACGATGATTGCCGGAAGGCATTGATAGTGGCCTACCAGAACCGGAAGAAAGAGAGAGTGATGCATCCCTTCCTGGACGAGAAAATGGAAATCGGCATGGTTTTCCATACGCAGGCGCGGCTGCTGGCCCGGCATATCCGGGGCGATCTGGAGCTGTACCCGGCGTATGTGTGGCGGTAAGCTCAAGGTTGCGCCGACAGATTTGAAAAAATGGGAGTCATCGTGCCATGATGGTGCTGGTGTGTTATGACGTGGAAACAGTCAAACCTTCCGGCCAGAGAAGGCTCGCCAAGATCGCTCGCGTGTGTCAAAACTACGGTCAGCGTGTTCAAAACTCGGTTTTCGAATGTCTCGTGACACCCGATCAATGGGAAAAGTTCAAGGATCGTCTGCTGGATTTGTACAAGCCGGAGAAAGACAGTTTACGCTTCTATTTCTTGGGTGCGAATTGGAAACGGCGTGTGGAGCACCACGGGGCAAAGACCACGTACGATCCGGAGGGGACATTGATTTGTTGATTTTTTTCATCAATTACTCAACGCGAACCCCAAGCGTCATCCTTGCGAGCAGACGATTGGCGGTTGAAGAAAAACTGTCTGTTACGGACTCTTTGTTCATGTTCTTTGATATGTTGCCGGTTTGATTGAGGCGGATGGCGGATCGGATGTTTTAACTTGAATAGAAACAATGAATGAGAAAGGATACTGTCGCGCCCCTTGCGGGCGCGTGGATTGAAACGAAAATAATCAAATAATAATAAATGAGACATGCACTCACGTCGCGCCCCTTGCGGGCGCGTGGATTGAAACAATGACATTATCTGAGCATTCCCACCCATTCCAATGTCGCGCCCCTTGCGGGCGCGTGGATTGAAACGTAAACAATCCTGTTTAGAATATCATTATAACCGGTCGCGCCCCTTGCGGGCGCGTGGATTGAAACATAGTTAGGCTTATGCGTTGCATTGCCGTTAATAAGTCGCGCCCCTTGCGGGCGCGTGGAT
>CAZDVF010000332.1:0-3616 GCA_964508725.1 uncultured bacterium
TTGTTCCTGCGACGTACCGGCCGACGCAGGGGAATGCAGTCCATCGTGATACGCTGACAATCACATCCAATGACACTGATCATTCGCCCATGTCCATCATTCTCGGGGGCAGCAGCAGCAGCTCGACAAAACGCGTCGCCTACACAACTGATTCGCACACGCAGGCCCTCTACCATTTTGATGAAGGAGCGGGAACATCGACTGCAGATTCATCTGGCGGCGCAGGTGGTGAAGCTCTGTTGCATGGTGCCCTGTGGACGCAGGGCTATTTTGGCAGCGGGGTCCGTTTTGATGGCAATAATGACTGGGTGGAAATCAGTGATGATTCCACGCTCCGATTTGATATGCAGCGTCAGAGTTTCTCTGTTGAATGCTTTTTCCGAACAGACACCACCAGTCAGGCGATTTTAGTCAAAGGATTTTTGGATCAACCCGATTATGGCGTACTTATCAACGATCGGGGTCTGATCGAGATTCCAGGTTTCGGATCGGGCGGGATCATTGTGTCCGATGGTGGATGGCATCACGTGGCCTTCACTTACGACCACACTACCACGCTGGGTACCGGAACACTCTACATCGACGGCGTTCTTTTGTGGTCGCGTAACTGGAATCAACAGACGCAATCCTCAAGCGATCGGCCAATCATTCTTGGCGCTGTCGAGTTGGCTGACGGGCAGCGTGCCCGCTATTTTGAAGGCGATATCGACGAATTGCGCATTTCAGGCATCGTGCGGTACGCCTGGGAATTTCCGTTTGTCGATTATGCCATCAATGTGGCATCCTTTGATCCGAATCCGCCGGTCCTTGACAGTCCTTTAACAGTCACTCTCGATGTCCCTCAGAGTTTGGATGCAGCAGCTGTGCGGTTTTATTACCGCGGCGGTGGCGGGACAACGTACACAGTGCAGACAGGCCAGCAGGTCAGCGACACCACATACCAGGTCGCTCTGACAGCTTCAGAAATGAATCTGTACGGTCTGGAGTATTATATCAGTGTTGTCACAACAGGCGGCGACACGCTCACACAGCCTTATCTGGATGCTGAAAACAGACCGGCGTCGGCGATCGTGAGGCACCGCGGTTTGCCTGGGCAGCTTAGTTATTTCACCCAACAGCGTGAAGGAGGAACGTACGATTACCAGCTCCTGTCGCTCTTTTCCATCCCCTTCCAGCTTGATTCAACCGATGTACCCAGCGTGCTGCAGGATGACCTGGGTGTTTATGACCCCTTCCGCTGGCGGCTCTACTGGTGGCACCGTATTCGCAATGAGTATGTTGAGTATCGAACCCGGGCACAGCGTGATATTTTCGATCTGTCTCCCGGACGGGCGTTCTGGCTTGTGCTCGATACAGAACGCGAGCTGGATCTTCCCACCGGCCAAACCATCTCCACGGCGTCCCATTACCCGGTTGAGATTAACGGCGGATGGAACATGATTGGCTCGCCCTTTACCTTTCCCGTTCAGTGGGATGATTGCTTTGCCACCACTGATTCGCTTAGCACACTCTACTATTTTGACGGTGACAACGGATTCCGGCTCGATTGGCCTACTATGGAGCCGTGGAAAGGGTACTTCGTTTACCTGGCCGATTCTTCCGCAGCTTCAGATACGCTTTACGTGCTGCCCCGGTCTGCGCAGACAATGGATGGTTTGGGGAAGCGATCACGCGTTCCTCAAGGTGTGTTGAGTCATCTGTCCGACGATGAGTGGATTCTCCGTTTCTCGGTCGATGCCAAAACGGCCAAAGATCTGGACAATTACGCCGGAATCCGGAACGGTGCGAAAACGGGGTGGGATTACCGGGATCGTCCCGAGCCTCCACCCTTCATCGACGGCGTCACCTTCTCTTTTGATCATACCGATTGGCCCAAACACGCAGGGCAATACGCTGCGGATATCCGTTCTGCCGGTGAAGAGGGATATATCTGGGATGCAATCCTTGAGGCACCACAGGAAGGTCAATCCGTCACAGTGACCTGGTCGCTCAATGGCGCGTTACCCGAGGGCTGGATGGCCTATCTGTTTGATGAACATGAAGGCGTCGCCAAAAACTTGCTCTCGGATCAACTCATGACTTTCACGTCAGGTGATCCAGCCATTGCGGGGCGCAACCTGAAAGTGGTCGTCGGTCCCCAGGCTTTCATTGAGAGACATAGTGACGGCATTCCGCTGATGCCTGTCTCATTTGCGCTACATCAGAATTATCCCAATCCATTTAATCCCGAAACGACGGTTCATTACAGCCTTCCGAAACGGGAGCATGTAAAGGTTACAATTTTTAACGCCCTGGGTCAACAAGTGTCAGTCCTCATTCAGGAAGTGCAACAGGCGGGTCATCACCGCATTCGCTGGAACGGACGCGATTCACTGGGTCGCTTGGCGCCCAGCGGTGTTTACCTGATTCGACTGGAGACAGCGTCACGGGTCACTAGCAGGAAAATGGTGCTCATCACATGATGATTTTTCAGGGATGTATATTTCCATCAATGTGGCAGCCACACAGCCACTCAATACGATCAGGACAGGCTATAGGAAAGTACGTCCGTCAACAATGTCATGACATCCCGCCAGATAGATGCATGAGACTACAGGTGGGAGATAAGCTGATTTGGTGCGAGGAATATTTATGAAACTGAAATATGTCGTCTTCCCAGTCTTGATATTCTGGTCCGTTTCCGCCCTGTCGCAAGACCAGATCACACCTGACGACCGGTATGGATTTTTCTCCACCGGAGCTACATATCAGATGTGGCGCGTGCAGGGAATCAATGATCCGGTCAGTCAGGCAGCCTTCCCCTTTGTTTTACTCTATCCCATCGGGGATCGATTTAGCCTGACAGTAACCCATACGCCAGCCGTGTCATGGTGGTATGAGGGGTCGCGGCTCTATGGTCTTTCGGACACGTGGATGCAGGGAACACTCACCTTTTGGGATGAAAAAGCCATGCTAAATCTGGGTCTGGGTGTGCCCACCGGAAAGACACGTCTGAACCGGACTGAATATGAAATGACTTTCCGATTCCTCAGCCGCAATATCTTTGGATATCATGTCCCTGCATACGGACAAGGTTTGAGCGGAAAGGTCGGTTTGGGATTCGCCTTTCCCATTTCAGAGTCATTCATCCTCGGTCTTGGCGGGCAGTACCTTCACAGGCAGCCGTACCATCCTGTCAGGTACGAATACGGAACCAGCGTAGGACTCGGCACACTAATCTGGGATGAAGAATACAAAACTGGCGACGAAGCCACGGCCCAACTTGGGCTTGATTTAAAACTGGGTGATGATACCAAGCTGATGATCGATGGACTCTATACGTTTTACTGGCCTGACAAGCGAGACGGAGAAGAGGTCTATTCTGCGGGGCAGAAGCTCAATGTGAATGTTGCTTTTTACCACCGGTTTGACGACCATTTTTTCTGGGGACGTTTTCGTTATCGTCAGCGCGGCAAGAACGAAATCTTACGCGGACTTGAATTGTCGCGAACAGATTTAAATCAGAATGGTCCTCAGTTTGAATTCGATTTCACCCTCAAAGCTTTGAATTTTTATAATGGGGGGATTTTTGTTCTGAGTGATATTCGAATTTATGGAAAAAATGAGTTGGGACTTA
>CAZDVF010000333.1:0-3549 GCA_964508725.1 uncultured bacterium
AGATACGATTTCTTCCCAATTACGAAATTTTAAAAAACCTTCCGGAGGTGTAAAACCTCCGGAAGGGTAAATATTGTTCATATCACCGGTGCACGCGCTTGAGGAAATCCTCAATCTCGGGGATGCCGCCCTGGTAAACCAGGTAGCCGTTGTAGGGCTCACGTTCAGTGATTTCGCCATTGACCGGTGTGAGCATGATCCGCTTGACTTCTTCAGGATCTTCTGTCTGGGCCAGTGCCCATCCCAGTTTGATGTAGGCGACTTCGGGCAGCATGTTCTCGGCGGGAATGATGCCCTTGGCCATGAGGTCGCGGCCCGTGTCGTACACGAACATGTGCACGAATCCCCAAAGAGTCTGCACCGTCATGTAGATGGTCACACCCTTGGATACGGCCCGTTCGATAGCGGGGTAGACCGGTTTGTTGACGTGGCCGAGACCGGTGCCGGCGATGACGATGCCGCGGTATCCGTTATCCACAATGGCGTCAAGGATGTCGGGCTGCATGTTGGGGTAGTAGTAGAGAAGCGTTACTTTTTCCTCAAAACAGGCACGAACTGTCACGTCCCGATCCTGTCTCCGTTTGGCGTAATCGACACGCAGCGGTGTGATTTTGGCCTGCTCCACCATTGCCAGGGGGATGTCTCCCACTGTCCGAAACGTGGAGCGGTATGACGAGTGCATCTTTCGGACGCGGGTTCCCCGATGCAGAAGAGCGTACTCATCCGACGTGGGTCCGAACATGCAAACCATGACCTCGGCGATGTCTGACCGGGCCGCGGCAGTGGTCGAGTGGATGAGATTCAGCGCAGCATCCGATGAGGGGCGATCTGAAGACCGTTGCGATCCAACCATAACGATGGGCACAGGAGGATTTTGCACCATAAACGAGAGAGCTGCGGCAGTGTGGTGCATCGTGTCTGTGCCGTGCCCCACAACGATGCCATCGGTTCCTTTCTTGATCTCCTCACCGATGGCTTTTGCCAGCTCGATGTACTGCTGCGGTCCCATGTTTTCGCTGAACACGGCGAAGAGTTTTTCGGTGGTCAGGTTGCAGATGTCGGCCAGTTCCGGCACTGCGCCGTACAACTCTCCAGGAGAGAACGCCGGAATCACTGCGCCGGTCCGGTAATCGAGGCGTGAGGCAATGGTGCCGCCGGTGCCAAACAGTTTGACGCTGGGTTTGTCCGGTGAGGTGGGGAATTCCTTTTCGGGTATTTGGTAATGCGCTTCCTTGTACCCCAGTTCGGTCATGTCCGTGATGGTGCGGATGTCTACGCCCACGTTGTATCCGGTAGCCAGCTTGAGGACGATGTGCAGATCGTCGTCGTTTTCCGATCGCGGCAGAATAATGCCCCGAAAATTTCCCCGCGTTGTTTTGACTTCGGCGTCGCTCCACACGCGGACGCCGAACGTATTCAGCGTCTGCCGTCCGCGTCCCTTGTATCCTTTCAATGCGTCAGTCATGCCGCACCTCCTTCCACAGCTTTTCTGAGGAGGCGCATGTCCATGTTCCCCAGTGCCAGCGTCCTGAGCCGGCCCATGATCCAGTCGATCTCGGCGCCGGTCCGATGACTTTTCCGAATCAGTATAAATTCTTCCCTGAGTTGGGGGATTCGCGCAAGAATCTCTTCCTTCTCCACAGTCTCGAATCCCACGTCACGGATAATTGCTTCCAGGTCCTTCTCAGGATATTTCGTCCACACCGGCAGGATGGATTTCAGGATATCCGGGTACATTTTTTGTTCCCGCACAAAATCGATGGCCCGGCGGATTTGATCGGCGTTGAGTTTCTTGCGCCGCCTGATCTGACCCTCTGCATGTCGCAGTGTGTGGCCCAGCAGGGCGCCGAACCACTTGGGATCCGGTTTTCCGTCCAAAGCGGCATCCAGTATCACATCGAACAGATTCCGTCTGAGGATATAGGCGTGGGCGTCGCGCGGGATGGACCATTCCTCCATCTGCCGGACGCGATCCGAAATGGACGACGGGAGCTGCGCCCGGATGGATTCGATCAAATCGTCTTCGATGGGGATGGGTGCGGAATCGGTGTCAGGGTACATCCGGTCCGGCCCCGGCAGCACCCGCTCGAAAACCGTGGTGCCGTCGGGGCGTGACTTGCGCGTTTCGTTGGGCACGCCTTCGAATGTCAGTCGGCATCGCTCCGAGATCGTCTCGATCGCTGTCTGTATATCCGCTTTCGGGCCCCAAAACACGATCCACGCCGGATTATCGGAAGAGGTCTTCTTTCCAAACAGCTTCCGGATCTTTATCCACTCCGACGCGCCGAGAACTGATTTTGGATCTTCCGAATGCGTCATGTTGGGTTTTTCGAGGCAGGCAATGACCTTGAGCCGGTCCGCAATTTCATCTGCAAACACGCGGCCCGGCGATGTGAAGAACGAGAGAAGTCCGCCAAATTGTGGAAGACGGACCACCACGATGCGAAGGCCGGCTTCCTTCTGTTCCGCAAAATCGGAGGATGATCCGGTATCGGTGAAATCCTGAGATGCCAGCGTCCATTGTCCGATATCCGAAATGCGCTTGCGTAATACCTCCCGAATCTCAAGAAGCGCTTTCTGGCGAAAGGCTTCGTTGTGGGTCAGATCGGGAATCCATTTGATGTGCTGTACGCCTTTTATTTCGACACGGGTGCCACCGGTGATGCTGACATTGACGTCCTGGCGGGCTGCGCCGATACCGGTGTTGACCTTGCCGGTACTGCGGGCCAGGAAGCGCAGGTAGTTGCCGACTTCGGCCGCTTCATCCGGCGTGGTCATGTCGGGATAGGTGACTGTCTCGATGAGAGGTATGCCCAGCCGGTCGGTGGTGTAGACGCGCTCGTGGCCGACATCCGACACCTCGCGGCATGCATCTTCTTCCAGACTGAGCTGAATGATACGGATTGTCTTCTTACCCAGCGGGATGGATCCCTCGATGCCTACGATAGCTGTTCTTTGAAATCCCGCCGGAATGGAGCCGTCCAGATACTGCTTGCGTGTGATGTGAAGTTCGCCCACGATACTGCAACCCAGCAGCAGAGCAACCTCCATGGCGCTTTCCAGCGCCTGCATGTTCAGGTGGAAAGGCGGTGTGTCATCGAAATCGTAAGTGCAGGCTGTTTCGGCTTTAATCCGATAGAAGATGTTTTTCCGTGTTTTGAATTCCATCAAGGCGGTTCCATCGTACTCCCCCAACTCGCTCAGGGTAGGCCGCATATGTCTGACGAGTTCGGCGTCATATTCCTCCTCTTTCTGGTAGATGCCCGCCGGGCACCGGCAAAAGAGTTTTTTCTCCGTCCGAAGCTGCTGGTGAATTTCGAGGCCGCATTTGAATCCAAGGTCTGCGTAGAGTTGGGGCGTGGCGTTTTTTCTGGGAAGGTATCCGATTGCGTCGCGGGTTCGCCGGATATTGTCTCCGGCGTCGGTATCCTGTGGCATTCTTGTTCTCCTCATGCGAAAGGTGTTCACAATATACCGTATACGTCTTTGATTGTCAAGGTTGAAACTGTCAGATGGTTTGACTTTTAACTCATGTTTCTGTAATTTCGG
>CAZDVF010000334.1:0-3511 GCA_964508725.1 uncultured bacterium
TTTGCTTCCAGCGGCCGCTCTGAGTGAAACTGACGGGACAGTGACCAATTTCGAGGGACGGCTGCAGCGTGTACGCCGGGCAACGCGGCCCGAGGGACTGGCCAAGCCCGATTGGTGGATCACCAGCCGGATTGCCCAGCGTATGGATGCCGAAGGATTTGCGTACAAAACGTCCGCTGAGCTGTTCGAAGAAATCGCTTCCCTGGTTCCATCCTGCCATGCGTTGACCTATCGCAACATCGGCTCAAAAGGCGTGCTGTCCCGAATCCATCACAAAAACAGGGATAGCCTTTCCGGCATATTTATTCCCTTCTCGTTGCCCGATCCGGATGCCGGATCCAAAGGGTATCCCTTCACACTCATTCCACAATGGCGTCTTGCGACGTACCGGTACGGTATCTTCACCGAATTGATTCCTGGGATGGACCAGATGATCCAGTTAGACGCTGTTGCACTTCATCCCAAAGACGCCAAAAGATTGGGACTCAAGGATGGCGATCCTGTCCGGGTTCGCGCAAAGGAGACTAAACCGGTTGACGGAAAACTCATTATCACAGATCGGATACCGCCAAGAACTGTCGCGGCGCCAGATTTCATCCGGTTACAGTTTGACGGGATTCCGTTGGCTGTCAAAATTGAGAAAGGTAGCGTATGAACCGAGTCATTGAACGGCGGATGCTGGTTCCAAACATCCACATGCTCACAGTCGAAGCGCCGGAAGTGGCCCGCAAGATCCAGGCCGGCCACTTCATCATTGTCAAGATTGACGAGGTGGGTGAACGGATCCCCCTGTCTGTGGCCGACTGGGATCGCGAAAAAGGAACAGTCAGTTGTGTCTTCATGCAGGTCGGACGATCGACCCATAAAATTGCCCAACTTTCTGTCGGCGATGAGATTCCCACATTCGTTGGACCTCTAGGCAAACCGATTGAAATTGCGAAGTTTGGCGCTGTCGTATGCGCCGGCGGCTGTTATGGAATCGGCGCCATTCATCCCGTGGCCCGGGCGATGAAAGAAGCAGGCAACAAAGTCATTGGCCTTATGGAATCACGTAGCCAGTTTCTCCTCTTCTGGGAAGACAAGCTGGCGGCGGCCAGCGATGAACTGATTATCTCGACTGGTGATCGCTCCAAAGGCCAGAAAGGGCGGAACTCTACCCGGATCAGGGAGATGCTGGAGGCCGGCCGCAAGATTGACCGCATCGTGGCCATCGGATGCACCTATATGATGTATGATGTTTCGGAAACGACGCGGCCGTTCGGAGTGAAGACTGTCGTCAGCCTGAATCCTGTCATGGTGGACGGAACAGGGATGTGCGGCGCCTGTCGTGTGGAAATTTCCGGAAAAACCAAATTCGCCTGTGTGGACGGCCCCGATTTTGACGGACACGAAGTCAATTGGGACCTGTTGCTCTCCCGCCGGAAGGGTTATATTCGTCAGGAGATTGATTCTGAAGAAATGCATGCGCATACCCATGCTCATGCGCACATATAAATCATTGAGTGTGTCCACAACAATGTGACAGTCCTTTCATCTGGAACGCAATGAAATCAGGATAAAGACGATGCCAAAGATTCAACCGACCAAGACTAAAATGCGCGAACAGTCCGCTGATGTGCGCATTCACAACAATCTCGAAGTCCCCCTCGGCTATTCCGAAGAGGAAGCTATCAACGAAGCCAAGCGGTGTCTTCAGTGCAAGAAACCGCTCTGTGTGACCGGGTGCCCTGTTGGGATTAACATTCCGGGTTTCATCGGACATATTGCCGAGGGCAATTTTCGTGACGCTGTCCGCGTCCTTAAAGAACGGACCGTTCTGCCGGCCGTATGCGGCCGTGTTTGTCCCCAGGAAGAGCAATGCGAGAAAATGTGCATCCTCGGTAAAAAGATGGAGCCCGTGGGAATCGGCCGGCTTGAGCGGTTTACCGCCGACTGGGAAAGGGCGCAGGGTGAATCCAATCTCATGCCCAAAAAGAAAGCCACAGGCAAGAAGGTGGTCGTGGTTGGTTCCGGCCCTGCTGGAATCACCGTAGCCGGTGATTTGATTCAACTGGGTCACGAGATTACCATGTTTGAAGCGCTTCATGAGCCGGGTGGCGTGCTGGTTTACGGTATTCCCGAGTTTCGTCTTCCCAAAAAGATCGTGGCGCGAGAAGTTGATTTCCTCGAGAAGATGGGCGTCAAGCTGATCAAGGATTACGTGGTGGGCACGGCGCGGACAGTAGATGAACTCCTCGAAGAGTATGACGTTGTCTTTCTGGGAACCGGAGCGGGACTGCCCTGGTTTATGGATATTCCCGGTGAGAATCTGAACAATATTTACTCGGCAAACGAGTACCTCACACGGGCCAACCTGATGAAGGCATACAAATTCCCGGAATATGACACGCCAATCGCGATGGGCAAGCGTGTCGCTACAATCGGCGGTGGCAATGTGGCCATGGATTCGGCACGCACGGCTCTGCGTCTGGGCGCGGACAAGTCCTTTATCATTTACCGTCGGTCCCGGACCGAGATGCCGGCCAGGGAGGAAGAGATCCACCATGCTGAACAGGAGGGCGTGATCTTCAATCTGCTGAACAATCCGGTTGCGTATCATGGCGACGAGCACGGGAATGTCAAGGAAGTGGAATGTATCCGCATGAAGCTTGGCGAACCTGACGCGTCAGGTCGCCGGCGTCCTGTACCCGTGGAGGGTTCCAATTATCGCATCCCCATTGATGTGGCGGTCATCTCCATTGGCAACAGTCCGAATCCCTTGATTCCCAATACGACGACAGGACTGGAAGTGAGTAAATGGGGAACCATTGTAATTGATGAAGAGACAGGTAAAACGTCCAAGATCGGCGTTTTCGCCGGCGGTGATGTCGCAACAGGCGCTGCGACAGTCATTTCAGCCATGGGCGCTGGACGTAAAGCCGCCAATGCCATGCACAAGTTTCTCCAGGATGGGGAGTGGTAACTTGCACAGCCCAGGTTGATAATCAGACATTTTGAAAGGGAGAAATTTGGATCAGATGAAAACAACTTGTTTTCGGCCGGATTTTTCCCTAAATTTTTGTTTCATGCGGCCTTTGGGCTGCTTTCAAATTTAAGGCTTGATTCTTAAAAGGAATTTTTTTAAATTTGGCCTCAATTGCCGGAGATTCTATCATTATTCCCCTTGCATCGGTTGGGGATAGTGTTACGCCGTTCCATTTTCGGATAGAAAATCCGAATCTGAGCCTGAAAGATCAGGGTTCGTATACCGGTCCGATTGAAGCAGACGTTCAGGTCACTGAAGTCGGTGGAGAGTATCTGGTCCAAATCGCGGTTTCTGGAAACGGATCCTTTGTTTGTGATCGTTGCGCCATGCAGTTTCAAAAGACAATGTCCGGGCAAATCAGTACGCTCTATACAAGCGATAAGGCCAAGTTGTCAACAGCGGATGATGTGTCCGACATTCAGTTTTTATCTCCGTCGGCGCAAGAGATCGATATCACGCAGGATGTTCGCGACGGATTGCTTCTCG
>CAZDVF010000335.1:0-3494 GCA_964508725.1 uncultured bacterium
ATTCGTGCCCTTGAGGCTGGCCCCCTCCATGTTGGTGTCCTGAAGATTTGCGCCCGTCAGTTTGGCGCCCTCCAGGTTTGTATCTTTGAGATTGGAGCCGAAAAGAAAAGCATTCTCAAGATTGGCCTCTTTCAGGTTCGCTCCTTCCAGGTTCGCGTTCTGCAGATGCGCTCCCGAAAGATCCGCACCCTGAAAATCGCCTTTCTTGAGATTTGAGTACGAAAGGTCCGCTTGCGAAAGATTGACGCCCGAAAGAGATTCACCTCTTTCAATCTTCTTGATAATGGACTCACGGGTCAGCGCTTCCATCTTAACCTCCCGACGAAAAACTTGCCACGGCCTCGTCAACAGAGCCGTACATGAGGAGTACATTGTCCAGCTTGGTGACTTCAATCGGGCGACTGACACGCTCAGACACACCGACCAGTTTCAAATCGCCTCCACTACTGCGAAGGGTGGTCAATCCTGCCATGAGCATGCCGAGACCGGAACTGTTCATCCACTTCACCTTGCTCATATCAATCACGAACTGGACTGTTCCCTCTTCGATGGCCCTATAGATCCGGTCGTGAAATTGTTTGATCTCTTCTCCGCCCATGAGCTCACCCTCAAAATTTAAAACGACGGCGTCTCCCTTTTTCTCTTCTCTGATTTCCATTACTTCGGCTCCTTGATTGATCATGATGGTACGATAACGAACTCTGGTATCTCCAAAAGGAGGATAGTCGGATCATTGACTTTCGCTGTGTTGATTCACCCAAAAGAGAATGGGAAACTCAACCTCTGTCTGATCGGATGGGAATATCTCAAATCAAACGCTATGATGCTAATCATCACTTCTCATCTATAAAAATTCAGTTATCAAAATTAGCTATTCGTATCTGAGCGCCTCAATGGGATCCATCTTGCTGGCCTTGGATGCAGGATAGACGCCGAAGATCAGTCCGACCAGCGAACAGAACCCAAAGCCGATGACAATGGCCCACACCGGAATCGCAGCGGGAACCGGTGAAACCAGGGCGACAAACTGACCGATTCCAATGCCGATGAGAATGCCGATCACGCCCCCAATCTCCGAAAGAAAAATAGCCTCAACAAGGAACTGAATCATAATAGCGCTTCGTTTCGCACCAATGGCCAACCGGATGCCGATCTCCCGCGTCCGTTCGGAAATGGAAACCAGCATGATGTTCATGATCCCGATACCAGCCACCAGAAGCGCAAATGAGACAATGACGATCGCACCAATACGCACGGCACGGGTCATGTTGTTGAATGTTTCGAGGAGTGAGCCGGTAGACCAAACCTCGAAATCGTTAGGCTCACCCGGCGGAACCTTGCGCACTGCCCGCAAGACGCCGATGACCTCATCCTGGGCCGTCTCAAACAATTCCGGCGTGATGGATTGAACCGTAATATTGATCGACTGATCCTTGCCGTAGTATTTCTGAAACACCGTGATGGGAATCACGATCCGGTTATCTTTCGACTCACCGAATTGCGTGCCCTGTTCTTCAATCACACCAACAACCCGATAGCGGTGTCCGTCTATGAGAATCTCACGTTCGATTGGACTGGAATAAGGGAAAAGCTCTTCAACAATTTCCATGCCGATCACAGCCACGGCCCGGTTGTATTCCACATCGGTTTCGGTGAGGATGCGTCCCTCCTGTGTGAAGTAACTGTTGTTGGGGAAAAAAGCCGGAACGCCACCGGCCAATGTCATGGTCGGGCTCGTTTTCTTGTCACGATAGCGAACGGTAATTCTGCTTGTGATCCACACCTCTGGGCCCACATAGGAGACGGAAGGACAGTTGGCCGCTATGGCTTCTGCTTCTTCCACAGTGATATCTTTCCGGTTCCGGTACTTGTCGCGGTCGCTTCCCCCGGTCTGAATTTGTGGATACTTCTGTATCTGGAAAACATTGGTTCCCAAGCGCTGCATCTGCCGTTCAATATCTTTCTGAAAACCTTCGATAAGAGACTGCATGCCGATAATGGCCGACACGCCGATGATGATTCCCAGCAAGGTCAGGAACGATCGCAGCTTGTGGGTTCGAACCACGTCGAAAGCGATGGTGACATGTTCTGTCAACTGCATAAGGACACCTTGATTTCTTTGAGATGGACGATCATTCGTACCGCAACGCATCGATCGGATCGAGCCGGGCAGCTTTCGATGCTGGATAAAGCCCGAAAAAAGTGCCAATGATCACAGTAAAGGCGATGCCCAGAAAAAGCACCCATGTTGATATATTCACAGGAATTGGCGACGCCGAACGGATCAACATGGCAATGCCCATGGAAATGGCGATGCCGATGGAAACGCCAATACCTGATATGACCATCGACTCGACCAGGAATTGGAGCATGATCGTCCGTCGTTTGGCCCCGATAGCTTTTCGGATACCAATCTCCCGGGTTCGCTCTGTCACTGAAACCAGCATGATGTTCATAATGCCGATTCCGCCAACTAAAAGAGCAATGGAACCGATGCCGATGAGGACGATCCACAGAACGCGGGTCATATTGTTGTACATGTCCATCAGTTGACTCTGTTGATTGATCGAAAAATCGTTGGGTTCTTCAGCCTCGAGACCGCGCACACGTCGCATAGCGCCCGTCAACTCATCCATCACGTCTGGAACCAGATCCGGTTCGGGCGCTTTGGCGTGAATCGTGAATGAGCGGCGTGTACCGAACACTTTCAGGAAACCTGTGTAGGGGATGAGCACCATGTTGTCGAGGCTGAAACCAAACATCTGGCCGCGCTCTTCCAGAATTCCCACGACAAAAAAAGGTTGCGACCCGATTTTGATCCGCTTGCCCAGAGGATCTTCCTCCTCAAACAGATTACTGGCAACCTCCGAACCGATGACGCAGACACTTCGCCGGAGATTGACTTCCATGGAAGTGAAAAATCTGCCGAACTCGGGAATGACATTGGATGTGGTCATGTATCCTTCGGACGTCCCGGTAATGATGACACGCTCCACCGACCGGCTCCGGTATTTTACAGTGCGGCCAGTGCTGAGATCCGGCGCAAGGGCCAGAGGAAGCGTCACCTGCTTTCTCAGCTCCTCAAATTGGTCTTCTGTAATCTTCCTCCGTTTTTGGTATTGAAGAAACTCTTCGTATGACTGGATAATCCAGGGCATGCGGCTCACGTAGATGGTGTCGGCGCCAAGTCCTGAAATTTCACTTCCCACATATTGGTTAAGTCCCTGGATAACAGAGATGATCACCGTGACCACAACGATGCCGATAAGGATTCCCAGTGTCGTCAGAATTGTGCGCATCTTGTTCGCTCGAAGAGCGTGCAGCGCGATGCGAAAACCTTCACCAAATTCAGACCATGAAAACATCATCGCATCCTATCGTGGATGAACAGCCTACAGTTCATCACCACATTGTCGTTTAACACCAATTCGCCTCAAATAGAGTAAACGATCCACCGCCAGAGGCGGTGGCTTTAAGACTCCCGGCGGAGCCGG
>CAZDVF010000336.1:0-3469 GCA_964508725.1 uncultured bacterium
GCTGTCTGACTCAAAAAGACCACCCTGGATTCCCAATAAAACATCTTGGGAAAGATACCCAACCCCTGTCTTTCCCGCCATCTTTAAGCGGGAATCTACCTTCTTGCCTAAAGAGCAATCAATTTTGGTTATAGGATCTCAATTATGCACAATGGATTACTTTTAAAATCACACAATTCCAATAGTACACAATCGAATCAAAATGATCCATGGAGGAGAAGATGAAACGATTTTCATGTTTGTTGCTGATTCTCATCCCCGTGTTGCTTTTTTCAGCAGTCCGGCCCGGTTATTACCGGTTTCCGACGATTCACGGGGATACTGTTGTGTTTACTGCTGAAGGCGATCTGTGGTCTATTCCAGCCGGCGGTGGCGTGGCGCGCCGGTTGACGACACATCACGGCGTGGAGTCGCATGCCGAGATTTCCCCCGACGGCGCATGGATTGCGTTTTCCGCCCAATACGAAGGTCCGACAGAAGTGTACGTTATGCCTGTGGATGGCGGGTTGCCAATCCGTTTGACCTACGAAGGCGGCAATGCCAGCGTCGTAGGCTGGACGCCTGATGGCAAGGTCCTCTATTCCACACGGTCATACTCCACACTGCCCAATGCCCAACTGGTCGTCGTCTGTCCCAAAACATTTGAAAAGACCGTCGTCCCTTTGCATCAGGCGTCTGACGGCGTCTACACGGATGATGGAACCGTGGTTTATTTCACCCGCCTGCCGTTTCAGGGCAGCTCTACGAAACGGTATGTCGGCGGCACAGCCCAGTCCCTCTGGGTGTTCGATCCCGAAATTGGGGAGGCCGCGCCTTTGATGCGGGACTATCCTGGAACCAGCAAGCAGCCCATGTGGCACGAAGGTCGCGTTTATTTTGTCACTGATCGCGACGGCACCATGAATCTCTGGTCCATGCTGCCAGACGGAAAAGATTTAAAGCAGGTCACGTTCCATTCCGGATGGGACGTGGATCAGCCGTCCATCGATGGCGGACGTATTGTGTACCAGCGGGCCGGTGATCTGTTCATCCACGATATTGCTTCAAGTTCCGATCGCAAGCTGGAGATTACCCTGGCCTCGGATTTTGATCAAATGCGCTTGCGCTGGGTCAAGAAGCCCATGGATTATCTGACGGCTTTGTCCCTTTCTCCAAACGGTGATCGGATTGCTCTTACGGCCCGCGGGCAGGTTTTTGTCACGCCGGCCAAGTCAGGCCGCTTTGTCAACGCGACGCGCAAGGATGGTGTGCGCTATCGCAACGGGCGTTTTCTGCCAGACGGGAAAGAACTGCTGTTACTTTCCGATGAATCAGGCGAGGCCGAGTTCATCACACTGCCCGCAAATGGTGTGGGTGATGAGGTCCAATTGACCAGTGACGGAGCTGTTTTCCGCTACGAAGGTGTACCTTCTCCTGACGGCAAGTTGTTTGTGTATCGCGATAAGAATTATCAGCTCTGGCTGTTTAATATGTCCACAAAGAAAACCACCCGTATTGCTGTCTCCAACAAATCCAATTTCGGTGATCTGACCTGGTCTCCGGACAGCCGGTGGCTGGCCTACACGGCCGAAGCGGAAAACTGGTTTTCACGCATCATGCTTTACAGCGTTGAGAGCGGCAAGATTACGGCTCTGACCGGCGACCGGGTGGACAGCTACAGCCCCGCGTGGAGCGCTGATGGAGACTGGCTGGCGTTCCTCTCTGACCGCTATTTCCAGAGTGTGGTATCAAGTCCCTGGGGCCCGCGACAGCCGGAGCCCTATTTTGATAAAACAACGAAGCTCTATCTGTTGGCCCTTCGCGAGGATGTGCGTTCCCCGTTCGTTCCTAAGAATGAATTGACGACACATGACGACAAGACGGAGAAAATGAATTCCAAACCCAAGGATAAAAAAGGTCCGAACGGGAAAAATAAACCGGTTGTCATCCAACTAACCGGAATCCAGGACCGTGTTTACGAAGTGCCTGTTCCTCCGGGAGCGTATTCCTCCCTCAATGCAGGGAAAGACCATCTCTACTGGCTCGAGCGGGGAGATCCAGGGAGTCGCAGCAGAAAGCTTGTGGCGTTGCCCGTCAAGTCAGATAAATCCAAACCGCAGACCATCGCAGAGAATGTCAGCCGGTATGAGATTTCACTTGATCGTAAAAAGGCCCTGGTTCGTATCAAGGACGATCTCTATATCATTGACGCTTCGGGTAAGGCGCCGTCCAAACTGGGTGATCACAAGGTCGATCTTTCGGACTGGACATTTTCTGTTGATCCGCGGAAGGAATGGCGTCAGATGTTGGTGGAGGCATGGCGGCTTGAGCGTGATTATTTCTACGATCCCGGCATGCACGGTGCGGATTACGATGGCGTCCTGAAAAAACATCTGGCTTTGGTTGACCGTATCACAGATCGTGATGAACTCAGCGATCTCATCGCCCATATGGTCGGCGAACTGTCGGCCCTGCACACCTTTGTCCGCGGAGGCGATGTCCGGCGGAGCGATGACAATATCCAGATTGGATCACTGGGAGCGCGACTGGTACGTGACAGCAAAGCTGGCGGATATCGCATCGATCATATTTACCTCTCAGAGCCAGATTACCTTGACCAGCGCTCGCCTCTTGACCAACCCGACGTCCCTGTAAGAGAAGGAGACGTCATCACAACAATTAACGGCGTGTCGACTCTGAGTGTACCGGATGCAGCGGTTCTCCTCAAGAATCAGGCTGGTAAACAGGTCCTGCTTGGCCTTGCATCCGCAAAAACCGGTAAATCCTATCAGGCTATTGTGAAGGCCATCTCCGCATCCGAAGCGTCCAATCTCCAGTACAACGAGTGGGAGTACACACGGCGTCTGGCGGTGGAGGAGGCCGGCGGAGGCGACATCGGTTACGCTCACCTTCGGGCCATGGGCGGCCGCAATTACACCGAGTGGACTCGCAACTTCTATCCTGTGTTTAACCGCAAGGGACTCATCATCGATGTGCGGCACAATCGCGGCGGCAATATCGACAGCTGGATTCTGGAGAAGCTCATGCGCAAGGCCTGGTTCTTTTGGAAGGGTCGAGTGGGTGATCCGACCTGGAATATGCAGCATGCGTTTCTTGGTCACATGGTCCTTCTCTGCAACGAGCGGACAGCCTCTGACGGCGAGGCCATCTCCGAAGGATTCCGGCGATTGGGACTGGGTAAGGTCATCGGCACGCGAACCTGGGGCGGCGAGATCTGGCTTTCGATGGGCAATGTTTTAGTCGACCGGGGCATTGCCTCTGCAGCGGAGATGGGTGTTTACGGCCCCGAGGGTGAGTGGCTTATCGAGGGGCATGGCGTCGAACCGGATATCGTGGTGGACAACTTGCCCCACGAGACGTTCAATGGGCGCGACGCCCAGCTCGAGGCGGCCATCCGTCATCTGAAACAGAAAATCCAACAGGAACCGGTGGAAGTACCCAAACCGCCGCTGTATCCTGACAAATCGTT